>CAYQRA010000243.1:0-8938 GCA_964419315.1 uncultured Saprospiraceae bacterium
AAAAAAATGATTTTTTTTCTGAAAAATTTATGGAATTTGACTCCGGAATGCGTCTATGTATTGATTTGATTTTCGCAAACCTCCGGAAATTGTCGAAAATTTAGATCTTGGTCAACATTTGCGGTTAAAAGCCTCAAGGAGTAATGGCGGAGCTTTGCCATAGAAAAAACTTTGAGGCTGGACATCGGCGGTGGCGGCAAGGGTGGGCCCTCCCATCTTTGGGGCCGAAATGCCATTTTCTCAAATTACAGATTTTTTCCTCTTGCTAAATTCTCCAATCCGCGACCTCGTCCTAATTACCAAAACACCCCCTGTTCCTAAAGCCACTCAAGATTAAATTCGATTCCTCTTTAAATAAATTATTAGGCCAAAAAGACGAGCAAGGCTTCGATCTATCACTTAGGTAATAAAGACTTTAAGGACCATTTTATTAGTAAAACGAACCATTTACTCCCCTTTTTTTCCCCAACAGCCTCCTTTCTACTCCCCTATCATTTATTATCTTTGAAAATAAAAAATCATTATTTGTCACTAGCTGGCAACCCTTTCACAAAAAAATACGTGTTAAACACTAAATGAGCACGGCAGAGCTTTATAATATCATCGAGGCTTGCAGAAAGCAGGATTCGAATAGTCAAAAACGACTTTACCAACATTTCTATAATTACGGAATGACGGTGTGTTCAAGATATGCTCGGAACCGAGAAGAGGCCAAGGAAATCTATAATGATGGATTCTATAAGATCTTTACCAAACTAGATCAATACAATCCCAATCATTCCTTTAAAGCCTGGCTCAATAAAATCATGGTAAACACCGCGATTGACCATTTCCGAAGAAACAAGACGAAGCCTCAACTGGTAGACATTGTACATGCAAAGCAATACGAATCCAAAGACTTGGTGATAGAAAATATCTCCGCTGGAGAAATCCTGCAATTGGTTCAAAAACTAGCCCCTTCTTACCGAATGGTGTTTATGTTGCATGTCGTAGAAGGGTATAAACATCCTGAGATTGCCGAACAACTGGGAATAACCGTTGGTACAAGCAAATCGAATCTGGCCAAAGCCAGAACCAAACTAAAGGCACTTTTGTATAAATTGGATAAGAAAACTAACCGATATGGATGATTCTACATTTGATGAACTTTTTTCTGACAAACTCCGCGAAGAACAGGAGTTTGACTATCGGGAGGAAGACTGGACGGAACTTTCGGATCGTCTGGACAATAAACCTAAGCGCAAATGGGGATGGCTCTTCTTTGCGGCTGGCCTTTTTATGGCGGCTTCTATTGCACTCAATATTTGGCAAGCTTGGAATTTACAGAACGTCCAGAAAGAAATCAGTACCCTACAAAAGGACGTCTCAGAATACAACAAAACCATCCGATCTCTTAACTTAAAAAACGAAAGACAACTCAGCGAACAAATTTTAGCAACCGAACAAATTTCTACTCAAAGAGATACTATTTATAAAACCATTTACCAAACGATCATTCAAGAAAAAGAAGTTCCCGTTTATATTTATCCAGAAAACAATCAACGTCCAAAAAGTGGCCTTTCGCCTAATTCTACTATCAATAATCCTCCTTTAGAGGAAGCTAGTAAATCACTACTTTCCAATCCCCCCGCAAAAGCGACCAAGGATCTTGCTAGTCAAAACTTTTTATCCCAAATCACTTCGGCTCCCCTCCTGCCTTTAACGGCTATGGATCGACCGCTTACTTTTTCTTTTCCAGAATTAACAGAAGAAACCGAAGATAAAATCATTCAACCTGCTTTTAAGAAAAAATGGCGACTAGGACCTTCTATCGCTTATAGTCGAGTACCCAATAATTGTGTAGATCAACGCAACCAACATTTGGGACTGGATTTAAAGGTGGATTTATCCAAGCGTTGGACTTTAGAAAACAGTTATAGTTATAATCGAATCCGTAATACTTGCCTTATTGATCAACCGGTAGATACTAGTGCACTTTTTTTGCCAAGCACCAATCAACTCATCGAAAGAGCGGATCTCGGCTATGGGACTTCTAATGTCAGAAACATTCGCAGCGACCAAAGGTATTTACAAGTATCCCTAGGTGCGAAGCACCACTTTTCAAAACATTTCTATGTAGGCGCTCATGTTTTAGGGTATTATCTTTTGCAAAGAAAGGTATCGATCAATGCTCCATTAAATAATTACAATAATGATCTTTTTGCTAGCCCGCTACAGGAGGCCGAGACGGAATTAGAAAATTTTGACTTGACTAGTGACAAATTCTTCGGAGGCAGACCGCAATCATTCGATCCACTAGACGAAAATGCAACTGTTAATCAAAGGCCGGGTTTGATCATTGACCGTTTAGAGATCACAGCTGGAAAAACTTTTAACATCAAAAATAAATACCAAGTCCCGGTAGAGTTGTTTTATCAGCGCAACCTAAATGTAGCTGCATTTTCTCTCCCTCCTTTAGTTGGCGTACGCGCTTCCTTTTTATTTAAATTATAAATATTTCCATCCTTATTCTGCAATACTGATCAATGATCAATATTTGGAAAGTTTAAAAAACGGCCTGTCACTCGGCAGCAAGGTTTTTTCAAAAAACTTAGTAAAAAAGGAGTATTATTGTACTTTGAATTTCAATTTTGAGATCATGTAAAATAATCGCTGGTCCAATCCATTTACTGATGACATTGATTCCTACTACTATCGGAAGACTCCCTTTACTTGGATTATAAAAGCACCACCTAGTACAGTAAATAGATGACCATAAATAACTCCATCATCCAACAAACCCAAAAGTGGATTCAGCAAGTAGTCGTCAAAAATAATTTTTGTCCTTTCGCAGCAGCAGAAGTCGCTAAGAATGCCATTCACTACGAAGTCTATCCAGCGATTTCTCAGCAGGAAAGTCTCCAGCAATTGGTCGCAGAATGGCTACGACTCGACCAAGCAGCCAATATCGCAACCACCCTACTCATTTTTCCTGATTCCTTTAAAGACTTTATGGATTTTTTGGACTTAGTCAATGCCGCACAAGCGCTCTTAGTAGAGATGGATTATGAAGGGATTTATCAATTGGCCAGTTTTCATCCGGAGTATTGTTTTGCTGGCAGCAATGAAGAAGACCCTGCCAATTATACCAATCGTTCCCCCTACCCTATGCTCCATATTTTACGAGAAGCATCTGTAGAAAAAGCTTTAAAATCCTTTCCCCATCCAGAGCGAATCCCTGAAAAAAATATAGCCTTAAGTCAAAAATTGGGTATTGAAAAAATGAAAGCTGCGCTGGCCGCTTGTCGAGTAGAAAAGGATTGAGCAGCATTGATTAGAGGTGCTTTTATCTTTCTTTAAATTCGAAAAGGAAGACAATTTAAACAAAAAAAATAGAATACACCCGTAAATTTATTTTTCTTTATTCTTTTTAAAAATTCTCTCCAACAACCTTGTTGACTCTGTTATTAATTGATACATTAAAGCAGAATTCAAAAACACAATACTTCTTCCCCTTAAAAGTTTTGGGCTTGTAAAGCCCTTTCCATTTCCCCATTGTCTTATCTACGAAACAAAGAACCTCTTTAGGTTCTAGAGAACCCCTATTTACAAAATATCAAATCACACACATGAAACAATTTTTCTATTTCCTCCTATGCTTTTTATTATTTACTGGACAAAATTTTGCGCAAGTCTCTTTAAATGACACCAACAACTCTGTATTAATCAACTTCCAAAGTAGTACTGCTGGCGTCAGTCAAGGCGCATTCTCTGGTTCAGGGCTCACGCCTACTCCTAGTAATGGACAGCTAGATGGAGATGCTTGGGCCATCACTGGCCTTTCTGAAGGTGCTCATAATTTCGGACAAAGTCATACCAGTGGAGATTTCGCTAGAGGTTTAAAAAGTACCGGTACAAGTACTGGAGGCCTTTATGCCTTCAACACTGGTTCCAATAATTTTGGCCTCGGAATTCAGCCCACCGGTAGCGATTGGACACCCGGCACGATTACCTTAAAAATAACAAATAATGGAACCAGCAGTATTGATGATTTGAGTATTTCTTACAAAGTCTATGTCAGAAATGATCAAGACCGCAGCAGTAGTTTCAATTTTTCTCACTCCAGTAATAACTCCAGTTATACCAATGAATCCTCTCTTGCTTTGAGTTCGCCCAGCACCCGTGATGCTTCGCCCAATTGGGTGGTCAACAACAAGAGTATTGATCTACTTAATGTAGCCTTGGCACCCGGTGCGAGTTATTACTTGCGTTGGTCGGGAAGCGATGTCTCGGGAAGTGGTAGCCGAGATGAATTCGCTTTAGATGATATCTCTATCCAAGCAGCAGGTGGTGGTGGCAATAATTGTGTGGAGCCGAATAGCCAAGCTTCCAACCTTAGTTTTAACACCATTACTTCCAATTCTATTCAAGGTCTTTTTTCTACCAGCAACGCCGATAATTATTTGATACTCCGAAGTACTAGTAGTTCGCTTTCTGCCAATCCTATAGATGGCCTAAGCTATACTCCTGGAAATACGCTAGGCAATGCCACCATTGTACAATATGGCAGCAGCAATCAATTCCTTGCCCAAGCTTTACAAAGCAATACCAATTATACCTTCTTTATTTTCTCTGCCAATGACAATTGTATCGGTGCACCAGAATACCTTAATACGAATCCTTTAAGTGCCTCAACGAGTACGATCCCCGATAATAATTCTGGGTATTATAATGTAGTTGGCAACCAAGTCTGCGCCGATTTAAAAACAGTTTTACACAACCTAATCAAAGACCACACTAGGGTCAGTTATAATGCCCTCTGGACTGTTTACCAAAGTACAGATGATCGACAAAACGATGCAGGTAGTCAAACCATTCTTTGGGATATGTATAGTGATAATCCAAATGGATCAGAAAACGAATTTACTTTTGTAAGCGATCAATGTGGCACTTATCAATCCGAGGGAGACTGCTATAATCGGGAACACAGTTTTCCAAAGTCTTGGTGGGGAGGTGCGACCAATGTTCCGATGTATACGGATATTTTTACCGTCGTTCCAGTGGATGGTTGGATCAATGGGGTTCGAAATAATAATCCTTACGGGGAAGTTCAAGGAGGTACAGAAACACAAATCACCAATAATGGAAGTCGCTTAGGGAGTTCTTCGATTACGATCCCCGGTTATTCGAGTTCCGTCTTTGAACCGATTGATGAGTACAAAGGGGATTTTGCACGGAGCTATTTTTATATGGCTACTCGTTATGAAAACTTGATTGACGGATGGGAAGGATTTACAACAGAATCTGATGCGGTATTGGATGGTACAACTTATCCAGCTTATGAACCTTGGATGGTGACCATGCTTTTGGATTGGCATACTAATGATCCGGTAAGTCAGAAAGAAATAGATCGCAACGAAACCATCTTTGGAATCCAAGCCAATCGAAATCCTTTTATAGATCATCCAGAATATGCAGGATTGATTTGGGGACCTTGTGGAACTACCGATACGCAAGCACCAAGTAATCCAGCTAACCTAAGTGCCAGTAATGTCACGACGACTAGCGCCAATCTCAACTGGTCTGCATCTACAGATAATATTGGAGTCACTGGCTATTTCATTTATCAAAACGGAAGTAATATTGGATCTGTAAGTGGCAATGCTGCTTTGGTTAATAACCTCTCTCCTTCAACGACCTATACTTACTCTGTTCGCGCTTTCGACGCAGCAGGCAACCAATCTAGCAACAGCAACACCATCTCCATAACGACAGGTGCCGCATCAGATACTCAAGCACCAAGCAACCCCGCCAACCTAAGCGTCAGTAATGTAACGACTAACAGTGCCAATCTCAACTGGTCTGCATCGACCGATAACGTAGGCGTCACTGGCTATTTCATATATCAAAATGGCAGCAATATTGGCTCTGTGAGTGGCAACTCTGCTTTGGTCAATGGCCTCTCCTCTTCCAGTACTTACACCTTCTATGTCCGTGCTTTCGATGCTGCCGGCAATCAATCTGGCAATAGCAATACCCTCTCCATAACGACGGATACCGAAGCAGATACCCAAGCTCCTAGTAACCCTAGCAACTTGACTGCTTCCAATACAACTCAGACCAGTACGACGCTTAGCTGGTCGGCCTCTTCCGATAATATTGGAGTCAGTGGTTATAATGTATATCAAGATGGTTTAGTGGTTGCTTTTTCCAGTGGCACTAGTCAAACCATTGCGTCTTTATCTTCCGCAACGACTTATATTTTTTATGTAAGAGCAGTGGATGCTGCGGGCAATGAATCAGGAAACAGCAATGATCAATCTGTGACGACCGACAGCCCTACTGGTCCGACGGTATTGTCGGAAGGCTATTTTGAAAGTGGTTGGGATGGTTGGCAAGATGGTGGATCGGATTGTGCAAGATATTCTGGTTCTTACGCAGCAGAAGGAAATTATGCCATTCGCATTCGCGATAATTCGGGCAGTGCTTCAGCGATGACTTCTCCGAATATTGATTTGAGTGCTTATACTTCTGCGGAGATCAGCTTTAGTTTTATAGGCAGAAGCATGGAAAATAATGAAGATTTTTGGGTTCGCTTTTATGATGGTTCTAGCTGGACAACCATTCAGACTTACCGTAGAGGTACTGATTTTAATAATAATACTTTTTATACTGCAAGTGTGACGATCAATAGTTCGGATTATAATTTTGCCAGTAATGCGCGGTTCCGTTTCCAGTGTGATGCAAGTGTCAATAATGATCGAATATATATTGATGAAGTAATCATCACGGGAGATACTCCGCCGGTGGCTCGCAGAGCTGGAGCAACTAATTTGGCCGTTTTGGATTCGAAAGATGCTATTGATTTATATGCTCCTACGCTGTCCGAACAAGATCAGGAGGAGACTAAAGAAATTAAAAGTCTTAAAGTTTTCCCTAATCCTACTTCAGATTGGTTGACGGTACAGTGGGCGGATCAAAAAATGGCGGTGCAGGAACTCAGGCTTATGAATGCCAATGGACAATTGATGGAAAACATCCAAGTCGATGATCGACAGATTAGCGTGGAATTAGATCTTTCCGATTATCAAAAAGGTATTTACTTTTTGCAAGTCATCAGAGAGGCTGGTGTCGTAGAAAGTCAAATCTTAATGGTACAATAGAGCAAAAAATAAAAATCCCGAGTTTTGTATAAAACCAAAACTCGGGATTCCTTTTATTTCTTTAGGGCTATTTCTAAGCAAACACTTCCTCTTTTTGAACTACAGGAAAAGAAAAACAGAACTTACTGCCTTTTCCTTTTTTTGAATCGACCCAAATCTCTCCGTCGTAAAACTTAATGAGCTTTTTGACAATGGCCAATCCAATACCCGTTCCTTCAAATTCTTCTTTAGAGTGCAAGCGTTGGAATACTTCAAAAATTTTATCTTCAAATTCAGGATCAATTCCAATGCCATTATCTTCGACTTCAAAAACATTAAAATTCTCTTTTCTATAAGAAGAAATTTTCACAATAGGTTCTGCTTTATCATTATACTTTATACCATTGCTAATCAGATTTTGGAAAATATGGGACAAGTGATTTCGATCCGCTTTTATAACCGGTAGATCCTCAATGATGAGGCTAGCATTTTTATCTTCGATTTGTTTTTGTAAATCTTGTTGCATCTTACAAATCAAGTCGGTAGTATCTATTATCTCGAGTTCTCCGTCTTTCAAGGATTTTTCCAGATCAGAATAACTCAGTACATCCTCTAGTAAATTGTGCATTCGATTGATCCCATCTGAAATAAACGTTAAAAACTGGCGTCCATCTTCATCGATATCTTTTTTGTAGCGGCGGTTGATTAGACTTGCGTAAGATCCGATTGTTCGCAAAGGTTCTTTAAGATCATGCGTAGCGATATAACCGAATTTTTTTAACTCCTCATTCTCCTCTTGCAAGGCTTTGTTTTTTTCGACCATCTCAAGGTTTTCTAACCTTAAGCGATCCATCTCTTGTTGATCTGTTTTTAATTTTTTGTTCACACTTCGTTTATTTTGAGGAGCCTGACGAATGGTTTGCTCTAAGAGCATTTTGTTTCTACTCTTTTGAAAGTTAAATAAAAAGAAAAGGCCCGAAAAAAGAAAGACCCAAAAATAGATGGAAGAAAGAAAAGAAAATCGAGAAGGACTGGTAGCTAAATTACCAGCAACGTGCATTTGACCAATACGCTGTAATGCCTTGGTTTTTAATGCTGGAGAAACTTCTGCGCTATTATTATTACAAATCGCTTTAAAGTGAAGTCCTGCCTGATAAAATTCTCCGTTCTCCAAATACCATTCTCCTAGCTGGGAATGGATATCCGCTTTCTTGGTCTCATCTTCCTCAACGGCTAAAGCTTTCTCTAATACTCTTACTCGTGCATTGGCCGCTGCATCTGTATTTACAAATAATAAAAGCCCGATTAGGCTAATAAAAACTTTGAAAAAATTTCTGGGCTTTAGCATTTTGTTTCTAATTATCGTTATTGCTCCCTTTAAGCATAGAAATACAGGGGCTCCTTAAAGAGCCAGTTAATGATAAAATACTAGAATTATTAAATGTGGGTTTTATCAGCTAAATCTTCTTGAAATGAAGACTAGAAATATTATTGTTCTGATTCAATAATTACAATCCCTATGCCATTAAAATACTTTTTTGGGATAAAAAGAGGATTCTACTCCCAAAAACCGAATCTTGTGACGGTCTACTTTTCCTTCTCTAACAAAAGTCCTTTTTTTTATTAGCGATTTTAGAAAAATCCGTTACAAAAAATAAATGCAGATTTTAAATATTTTTTTTCAAAAAAAAAGGAATGCTGAAAAATATTCCAGCATTCCTATAAAAAACCATATAAAAGATCGGATTTACAGATTATTCATTGAAGCTGTTTAAAAATGGGGGTTGAAATTAGTTGTAAGGGCTTGATTTTCAAGA
>CAYQRA010000244.1:0-8937 GCA_964419315.1 uncultured Saprospiraceae bacterium
GAATTCTTTTAATTTTTTATTTGAATTATTCTTAATTACTCTCAATTCTCTGGAGTATTTACTTTTTGGATGTTTGTTGAAAAACGTTTCAGATGCTTCAAGAACATTTAAGTGGCGTTCTTCCTGCTTATCATATACGCTATTTACGGCAAGAAGGTACGCTGCTTTAGTAATGAGAAAGCGAATGGTTTCCGCTTGTTTGGTATCTGGAAAAGTTTGTAGCAAGTTTTGAAACGAATGAGTAGCAGATTGATACTGTTTGAGGTCAAAATACAATTCTGCTTCCGCGAATGCTTTTTTCTCTTGTTTGGCTCTTGATTCGTCAATTAATTGATTGCATTGTGTGACGCGTTCGCTAGTTGGATAAGTATTGACAAAAAGCTGAAAACCATCAATGGCCTTTTGGGTATAGGTCTGATCTAAGCGGTAGCTTGGCGACAATTCATAATTGGAATAAGCATTCATAAAATCAGCTTCCTCCCGAAAATTACTATTAGGAAAAGTATTGGCGAAGTTTCGGAAGTAGTAGGCCGCTAAAGTATATTTTTGCAAATGGTAATGCGTATAGGCATAATAGAAGTAAATCTTTTCCGCTTCTACCTTTCCTCTCATATTATTGATGACGAGCTCATAAAGCGTTTGTGCTTTTTGGTATTCTCCTGCTTCGTAAAATTTATTGGCTTGCTCATAGATCGTAGTTGGATCACCGCTAGCTCTGATTTTCTCGAATTCACTCTTACAAGAGGAGACAGATAAGACCAAGAATAGGCCAAAAAAGAGGGTTTTAAATATGTTGTTTTTCATGAAGGTGCAAAGTTACGCTATTTTAACAAATGAAACAATTCTATTTTTTCAACAGTACTTACTTAAGAGAAAATAAGTTCTGTTTTGGGGGCTTTTGAGGATTATTCCGAACAAAGGATCACAGATTAGGTAAAAAAGGTTGTATTCGGAGTAAAAAGAAAAGGCGGGCAAAAAAGTTAATTTGCTATTAAATACCTTTTAAATAGGGGTATAAATGCTTAAAAAACGTCATCTTATTGAAAAGAAGCCATTCGATAAGGCTCATTAAAAGCTTGCGAAAGGCTTTTTGACGGCCAAACCTCTTTTTTATGCAACTATTCCAGACTTGTTTGTCTCTTTAAAATAACGTCATTCAATACTTCACCATAAGACCTACAAAATGAAAAAAAATATTACCCTAGGACTGTTTTTAGTTTTTTGCTTTAGCGGCTTTTCCCAATCTACTGGTTTGAGAGTCTATCAAATTTTTCAAGAAAAATGTGCGACTTGCCACAGTAATGCAGACCCTCAAAGTGGTTTGGACCTGGAGGGGAGTGGGACTACCGAAATAGATCGCGCAGCAGCCGTTTATCAAAATATTGTAGGCGTAAGTCCTGACAATGCTTTTGCGGCCGCAAAAGGCTACAGCCATATCTATCCCGGAAGACCTGATCGTAGCTTTATATTCCGAAAAATCAATAAGGGATTGGAAGAAACCATCAGTCTTGATCCTGCGGAAAAACAAAATATGCCTCCCACGGGGCAAACAGACTTAACGGATGTCGAAAAAGAAATGATTCGCCAATGGATTTTATTTGGAGCTCCTACTCAAGGGAAAGTGGTGGAAGAAGAATTACTCGATGATTTTTACAATAAAAATGGGCTCCGATCTTTTCCCGATGGTGCACCGGATGCTCCCGATGTATCCGAGGGTTTCCAAATTAAAATGGGCCCTTTCTATCTAAAACCTTCTGGAGAACCTGGTGATGAATTAGAATATTTTCAGAAATACGAAGTCGATCTACCCGAAGAGCTGGAAGTGAATCGGGTCGATATCAAAATCTCTGGTTCTAGTCATCATTTTATTTTATACAATTTTCCAAGTCAGTTCGGTGCCGACCAAGTGCCCGCGGGATTCCGTCTTGATCCCAATCACTCAGACATTAGTTTGATCGCAGCGGTGCAAGAAAAAACAGATTTAAGGTTGCCAGAAGGAACCGCTTTCTTTTGGGATAAAAAAATGAATTTTGACCTCAATTCTCATTACATCAATTACTCGGTAGGGAATACTTTTCAGGCCGAAGCCTATATCAATGTTTATACCCAACCCAAAGGTACAGCAGTTCAGGAAATGAAGACGGAGCTCTATGCCAATACCTCTATTTTTATCAATAATGATGAAAACTTGCATTTTGACGACGCAGTAGATGGCCGATTTATTGGTGGACAAGATAGTGAAGTGTTTATGTGGGGAATCATGGGACATACTCACAAGTATGGAAAGTCCTATAAAGCATGGTTACGAGAAAACGGGCAAAAGACAGAGTTGATTTACGACGCAGGTTGTGCCGAGGGCGTTCCGGATTGTGCGTTTAGTAGTTTTGATTATCAGCATATCCCGATGCGTTATTTTGAACCCTTAATGCCGCTTAGTACAACGAGCTCAGCAGGTATTTATCACGAAGCTTCTTGGCTCAACGATGGGGACAAACCGGTAGGTTTTGGTCCGACATCTGATGATGAAATGATGGTGATGATTTTGATGTATACCCAAGATACAATGGGGCTCAATCTTAGTACGAATACTACAGAATTGGCTTTGTCTAAACCGGAAGTAAAAGTCTTTCCAAATCCGATGTTTGAGCAAACGAACTTCGAGTTTTCTCCCGATTTGGGAAGCGTCGATTTGAGTATTTATAATATTTTGGGAAGAGAGTTGTTTAGAGAAAGGAATATCACCGAATCGTCCTATCAGTTGGATCGTGGATTACTCAAGGCTGGAATGTATGTCTATCAAATTCGAAGTGAAGATGGAGTCGTGACCTCTGGGAAGTTGATGGTGGAAGATTAGAAGGACTGTTTTTTGTAAGGATACCAAACAGGCTCAAAGATACTTCATCTTTGAGCCTGTTCTATAAAACCTACTTGCTCGCTCTCTTAAATCTCCGGATTTGGAAAATGATCACTTTCATCTTCTCCAACTCGTGGTTTCATGCATTGAAAATCTTTTTCAACTAAAACCAGCAAAACCTGATTTTCTCCCAGTGGAATATTTTGAGATAAACCCACTTGCTCACTCGAAGTCCAAACTTGTGCCATTGATTGAGGAATTTTCACCGCAATTTTTCCAAGCTGATAATTCGTTTCGATTAAAGCACCAGTAAAGGACTCCAAGGTGTATTGTAAGCAATCTTTGGGGTTTAATCCAAATTGAATACTTTCCGTCACCTTGCCGGTACTGGCAAAAGTTTTAACCTCTGTTTGGGTCAATCTTAAGCGAAGAGAATTGCCTTTTATCCTGATCTTCATAGAGGTATTAATTTTAATTTTGCTTTTAAAAAGTCCCCTTACTAGAGGGTTAATTTAAAACATTAAGTCAGCTTGTATTGTTCCAGTTGATTGGCAATTTTGCGATCATTAGATAAGCGAGGTACTTTATTTTGTCCTCCTAGTTTTCCTTGTGTCTTCATGTAATTTCTAAAGGCATCGCGTGCTAAAGCAGTAATCTTGAGCGGTCTTAATACTTTTCCTCGAATCAAATCTTCATAGTAAATATTTTGCTGTTCCATGCTGCGATCCACTTGCTGTGCAAACAAGTCCATATTGGTCGGTGCCTTCTCAAATTCAATAAACCATTCGTGATAAGGGAGGCCGCCTTCCGGTGGCGTGATTTGTGGCGCTACCGTAAATTCTACAATTTTCACCGCTTGTTTTTGGGCCACTTGCAGAATAGCTTTTTCGACTTCTTTGCCGATGACGTGTTCTCCAAAGGCCGAGATAAAATGTTTGATTCTTCCAGTTACGACTAGGCGATAAGGAGCAGTCGAAACAAACTGCACGGTGTCTCCAATATTATAGCCCCAAAGCCCTGCATTATTATTGATGATGATGGCATAGTTGACTCCTGTTTGAACTTCTGCCAAGCTCAAACGAGTGGGAGTATCCTGAAAAATTTCGTCCGCAGGAACAAACTCAAAGAAAATTCCAGAAGCGACATTGAGCAATAAACCTGCTTGATTTGGATCGTCTTGGAAAGCAATAAAACCTTCAGAAGCAGGATAGGTTTCTAGACTCGGAATATTCTTACCGATCAGTTTTTCTAGACTTGGTCGATAAGGTTCATAATTGACACCGCCATAGACAAAAACACTCAGGTTGGGAAAAATATCAAGGATGGTTTCTTCTCCACTTTCTTCGAGCAAGCGTTCAAAGTACATTTGTACCCAAGGTGGAATTCCAC
This sequence comes from uncultured Saprospiraceae bacterium, assembly GCA_964419315.1. Taxonomy (GTDB): domain Bacteria; phylum Bacteroidota; class Bacteroidia; order Chitinophagales; family Saprospiraceae; genus CALLVY01. Next base: position 4,244 of record CAYQRA010000244.1, read on the forward strand.
TGATGAGTCGCAAATCTTGACCCAGCGTTTCGGCTACGATGCTATTTAGTTTGTCTTCCCATTCTTCGATACAGTTGGTGGCAAAACTCGGCAGTTGATTGCTTCGCAACCAATTAGGTACTTGGTGATTGACAATACCAGAAAGTCGCCCCGTGTTGATGCCTCCCACTTTAATCAATTCCGGACTGCCAGATAGGAAAATCATCTTTCCATCCAACCATTTTCCATTACCCGTTTGGGTATAAAAGTTGAATAAGGCATTGCGCGCCGTCCCAAAATGATTGGGCATACTATCTTTGGTCAGTGGAATATATTTGACGCCAGAAGTAGTACCAGATGTTTTGGCAAAATAGAGGGGAAGTCCTTTCCAAAGTACATTGGCCTCTCCAGCTTTTATTCTTTCGATATAAGGTCTTAGTCCTTCGTAATCACGAAGAGGAACCAATTGTTTAAAGGCCTCATAATCATTGATAGAATGGAATTGATGATCTTTTCCAAAAGCGGTTTTTTTTCCTTGTTTGATCAAATAGTCAAAAACGCGCTGCTGTGCGGCTATCGGCTGCGCCGACCACTTTCGAATATTTTGGGAAATTTTTCTGGCAAAAGGCTTGACCAGTCGGGATTTAAAACCCATAGGCAATTTGGTTTCTTAAAAATGAAAATATCGTTATTTGTCCTAGCACTTAGTTCGATGGAAACCGACCGAAGGGAGGTTCATGCAATAAACCGACCGAAAGGGAAGGCTTGTCCCGTACTTGCTACGGGGTTCATGTAATAAACCGACCGAAGGGAAGGCTTGTCCCGTATTGCTACGGGGTTCACCAAGTAATCTTTGCTACTCTATTTTTTTGAGCTTTCTGAAAAACTCCTTTTAACTTCCCATTAGTCCCTTGGTGCGTCGATTTTTGAAAATCAAATAGGCGATCAAAAAAATTGATCCGTCATTTAACCTGAAATATTAGGCAAAGGTAGCTTTTCTTAGGAAAGAGCAAAAATTAAGAGCAGGTTAGCCCCTCTCTGTCGTGCAGCTTCGAATTGCGCGGTAGCTTATCCATTCAGTTCAACAAAAAAAGCCTGAAAAATGGCGATTCCACTTTTCAGGCTTTGCTCCTTGAGCAAAAATGAATTTAATCCATTCTCAAATCTTCCACATAAACTCCAGGGTATTGCTTTTCATCAAAAGCAAAATATTCGGCGCTAAAGTCTTTATTGGCTTTTAGTTGGTCGATGCGTAGGGTATAGCGAGAACCATCTTTAGAAAAAGTTTTGATTCGTACGATCTCTTTGGTTTTTTTGTTGATGGTAAGGCGCATTTTAAAATACTCGGTATCTTGATCCAATGGTTTGAATTCAATTTTTTGCATCCTTACTCCTGCTTCCACTTCTTCACCAACAAGGGCATATAAGAAATCTTCTTTTTCATAAATTCGTAGCAGATTTTGGGGCGAAAGCATTTCATCGTCTTCCATTCCCTCCTCTACACTATTGATTTGTACTTCATTACGGTTTTTGAGGTAATACCAAATCGTCTGACCATTACAAATTATAGACTGACCACCGAGGTCTAACTTATATTTTTCTCCAGACTGGGCAATCTGTCCACTTTGTTCCTCCGCTTCTTCTTCAGGAAATTCAATCACCAATGTAAAGGATGCTTCCAGCGATTTATAAGCTTCATATTTGGCTTTGACCTGATCGAGAATGGCTTTTGCTTTTGGGTCATTTTCCTCAATTCCAATATTGTTTTGCGCAGTAGCAATCGTAAGTATCGCTAAGAAGGCCAATAATAATACACTTAATTTCTTCATGATGGTCCTGTTTTGAAAACACTGAGTTAATACCTTGTCTTATTTAGACTATAAATTTCCGTCTTTGTTTAATCTTAATGGATCTTTTTTGCAAAGAATGGCGAAAGTCCTTGTTTTAGGAGACTATCCTTGTGAAGTTGGTTCAATCTCCGCTTCTATCCTAGTTCTCCTAAAAAACGTGCTAAACTACATTGAAATTGGCTTAAGATGGTTTTTGGGCCGTTAAAGTTTTTATAATTTTTTGGAGTTCATTTACTAACGTACGATAAAGTCTAATGCCTAGACTTTTGGGCAAAAAAAAACCTAGCGGGTATGTATCCGCCAGGTTTAATTTTTCTTGGACAAAAGTCCAAGATTTTGCCTCCTATTTCCTATTGAGGATATCTTCCAAATACCGTTCCAATTGAACTTCGTCGAAGATTAAAACTTCCCGAGCTTTGCTTCCTTCGCTTGGTCCAACAATCCCTAATGCTTCCAATTGATCCATAATTCGGCCCGCCCGATTATAGCCCAATTTGAGTCTTCTTTGGATCATGGAGGTCGATCCATGTTGATTTTGTACGACCATGCGTGCCGCATCAACGAAGTTGCTGTCCAGATCTTTGGTGTTCACCGCTCCAGGGCTTTCTACATCATCCCCGACAAATTCTGGAAGGAAATATGGCTGTGGATATCCTTTTTGGTTTTCTATAAAATCAATTACTTTTTCTACCTCTGGCGTATCTACAAATGCACATTGCAGACGAATCAAATCGCTACCAAAGGACAGCAGCATATCTCCACGACCGACCAAGCGATCTGCTCCTCCAGTATCCAAAATGGTTCTGGAATCCACTTTGGCCGTTACGCGGTAAGCAATCCGTGCAGGGAAATTGGCTTTGATTACCCCCGTGATAATATTCACAGAAGGTCGCTGTGTAGCAATAATCAAGTGTATTCCAACGGCTCTGGATAACTGTGCCAGACGCCCAATCGGCAATTCAATTTCTTTACCCGCCGTCATGATTAAATCGGCAAACTCATCAATCACCAAAACAATGAAGGGCAAAAAGTGGTGGCCATTATTCGGATTGAGTTGTCGAGCAACAAATTTCTTATTGTACTCCGTAATATTTCGGGCTTGTGCCTTTTTCAAGAGATTGTACCGATCATCCATTTCGATGAGCAGAGAGTTAAGCGTGTGTACCACCTTCGTTGTATCGGTGATGATCGGTTCGTCCACGCCGGGTAAGTAAGCCAAGAAGTGATTGGCAATTCTGCTATACGGAAATAGCTCTACTTTCTTCGGATCAATCAAAACGAATTTGACTTGAGAGGGGTGCTTTTTATAAAGCAAAGACATCAAGATCACATTGATACCGACCGACTTTCCTTGTCCCGTTGCTCCTGCAATCAAGAGGTGAGGCATCTTCGCCAAATCAGCTACAAAGACTTCATTAGAAATCGTTTTACCCAAGGCGATGGGCAAGTCCATTTTAGCACGTTTGAATTTGTCAGATAGTAAAATCTCTTTTAGCGCTACCATCTGTTTATTCTTATTCGGTACCTCAATACCAATGGTTCCTTTTCCAGGGATTGGTGCGATGATCCGAATTCCCAAGGCCGAAAGACTTAAGGCAATGTCATCTTCTAGGTTTTTAATCCGCGAAATACGGACACCCGGAGCAGGTACAATTTCATATAGCGTAACGGTAGGTCCGATGGTCGCTTTGATCTTTGTAATCTCAATTTTATAATTGAGTAGGGTCGCAATAATCTGATCTTTTTTCTGCTCCAACTCTGCTCGGTCGATTTCGACTTTCAGTTCATCATAATCTTCCAGTAGTGCTACAACGGGATGTTCGTAGCTGGATAGCTCTAATGTTGGATCATAGGGTTCTCCATGGTTTTGGTTTTCAGTTGCGATTAACATGGGAGGAGAATCACCTGCTCCAGTATTGCTTTCTTGAGATTCATTGATCTCAAGGCTACCCTCGCCAGCTTGTAAAGGCGTTTGTTTCTTTTTAAGTGCTGCTTGATCTAATTCAAAAGATAATTGTTCTCCCTTGATGGTCGGATCAGCAGGGGTAGCAGTAGGAGGTTTTTCTCCGCTTGCTGCTGGTTTCTCGTCTTTATAAGTATCGGTTTCGACGGTCAACTCAGGAACAGGTTGTTTCTTGCCAGGGGGAGTATAATTCTTTGGGCGTAAGCCAGTTGGTAATGCTTTGGTGGCGTCTTTAGTACTGGCTCTTGCGGTAGCGGTAGCTGCTGGTGTAACGGGGTTTCTTTTTGGTAATTGTCCTTTCATTAAATTGGAGAAAAGATCTTTAGTTTGAGCGAGTAGACTTTTAGAACTCATCTCATTAAAATTGGGATTAAAGAGCCAGACGCCCAATAAAGCAATGACCGTTAGAAAAACAACAAAAGTCCCAGCATTACCAACAAATTTGATCAACCATCCGCATACATTATCTCCAAAGGCACCTCCCCAAGGGAATTCTGCTTGACGGAAAATGAATTCCAATAAAACGGAGAAAAACAACATTGCAACCAAGCTGTAGCGAACCACAGGCAAGTATTGGCGAAGAGGGATTCGATTGACTAAACCCATCCCAAGGGTAGCAAATAAAAAGACAAATAGGAAAGAAGGCAATCCAAAGCCCCAAAAGAAAAACATATTGGAGATAGCGGCCCCTAATCTACCCAACCAGTTTTGTACCTCTAGGTCAGAGTTAAATAATTTAGTCCAGGTAAAAGGAGAAAAGACATTTTGATCTATTTGCCAAGTAAACAAATGAGAAGTGAATGCAATGAAAAGATAGATCGCTAAAAAGAGGAATAGTATTCCACCAATTTTTGGAATACGTTCATCATTCACCCCCATCTTTAAAGAGAGCTGTCGCTTAT
>CAYQRA010000245.1:0-8925 GCA_964419315.1 uncultured Saprospiraceae bacterium
TTCCGCAGGCAGGTTCATAAACGGAGTGAACTAAATCCCGTGGTCAACCAAAAATAAAAACAAACTGTTCGTTACGACTTACAAGTCGTAGACGGATCAAGGTTGAGGTCTCCGACCTCAAATCCTAAGTAGGCTATAAATTCTACTAAACGAGGAGTGGTGTCGGTCGGGAGACCTACACTTAGATCCGCCTATCACCTGCAGAATAGCGAACAATCGTATTTTTATATTTTAAGGGCACTACCCTTCCTCCCTAGCGATTATAAACCCCAGTCCTTGTTGACCAATTCCATCTGACTTTTTCCAAAGAAGGTACAAGTCCAAGTGGTGATTTTATTTTCTTTGTTTGGCGGATGACTACTCATTTCCATCATCATCCCTTGTATTTCAGGATGTTCATGATAAACATTGGGTAGGTGCTGATTCCCCATGCTAAAAACATCCATATAGTTCATTGGAATTTCTTTGGTAATCCAGATGGTACTTATTGCATCCTTAGAAGTCATTTTAAAACCTTCACAAGAATACCCGGCAACAACTTTGGTTTGATGGAGTGGAGTGATCGTCATATCATCCATCTTGTCTTTATTTTTTTCCATCATTTTAGAAAGATTGATGAACGGAAGTTTTATCCCACTTTTTCTCCCTCCTGATTCTGTATAATGATAATTTCGTCGATTCTTGGCGTCGATCAAAGTAATGGATTTTTCATCTTGCTCGCCAGTCATTTCTATAGCAGTATGGTCGGAGGATTCATTGAGGTAAAAAACCATTTTATTTTCTTTTCCTTTTTCCTCTGTCACCAAATGATATTCAAAATCAAAAGAGTAAGAAGCTACATAAGCACCACTTTTTTCAAATTCCATTTCCCAAGCTTTTTCTTCCCCGTTTTCGCTCACAGGTTCTTCCGCTCTTTTTTCCACTTGTCCTTCCTCTCCTTCTTTTGTCTCGTCAAAGGCTTCTTCAACCGCCTCTTCGACGGCCTCTTCCAATTCTTTCTCCAAAACTTCACCAACGGTTTTCTCCACCGCTCTTTCCAAAGCTCGATTGATTCGCCCAAACTGGGCATCCATAGTTGAAGAAAGGAACAAACTAAAAACGATTATCCAGCTAATTTTTTTCATTTTTTTGGGTTTAATGGGTCTTATATAATGGCACAAAATACGACAAAAATCTAATCCAACACCTTGGGCAGACCGTCTTAAGAAAGATTTAAAGATTTTCGATAACAAAAATAAAAAGGAAAGAAGAACAGAAGGTAGTAGGGGCAATTAAATATAATTCAAAATCAATCAAAAAAATTGTTTTTCTCTCTAAGTCGTCTAATTTTGTGGCCAAGACCATTCTCAAAAGAAAGACCGCAGGTCGCAAGCATCCTAATTTCAAGATAATGACTACACAAGAAAATCCTGAGTCCAGCAACAAGAGCACTCTAAACAAAAGCAAGGCACGTATGCTTTTGTCTGGCACTATCTGTGCGGCCATCACAGGGCTTTTGTTCTTCCTTCTTTTTTCTGAACCAGAGGAGCATTATACTCCAGAGGAGCTTTATGCTGCTAATTTCGAAGCCTACCCCGATTCATTATTCCCTAGCGAGGCCAATACCGCAGCAGCACGCCAAAGCTCTGAACAAATCGCCCTACAACTTTACCAAGAAGAAGACTATTTATCGGCTATTGATTCTATGACAGTCTTGCTTGCTCGCGAAGCCAATGATGATTTGCGTTTTTATCAAAGCATCGCCCAATTGGCCACTGACAAAAATACGGATGCCCTAATCAACTTAAGTACGATTTTGGAAAATAAGCAAAGCCGTTTTACCCCACAAGCTCGTTGGTACATGGCATTGGCTTACTTAAAAATTGGTGCCGATGAAGAAGCAAAGGTCTATTTAGGAGAATTGGCAAAAGAGGAAAATGCTTTTAAAAGCAATCGCGCTGCCGCAATTTTACAAATCTTAAAAGAACAAGAGGTTCAATAGCATTTGAATATCCTTGTATTAAACGGAATCCCTAAAGCCAATTTTAGAAGCTCGAAACATTCTCTCCGTTCTTTCGTTAACCCATTATAATTATTTGAAATATGATAAAAATTTATTTTTAATACTGTGCAAAACATATTATAAATCAAGCACTTATTAAATGAATTTTTCGTACCTTTGCGGCGATTTTTGGATAGTATCCAATTGACGTAAACGCAAAAAAAAGTCTGATCCCACGAAGATCAAACTTTCTGAAACTTCAATATTATTTTATCAAACCTAAAATTAATAAAAAAAAATGGGTTTAAAAAAGCAATTTTCCAAATCAAAGCCTGTCTGTAAGGTAACCTTCGAATTACCTAAAAAGGTAGTTAACGGAGCAAAAGAAGTTGTAGTTCTTGGTGAATTTAACAACTGGCAGGTTGAAAACGGTCTGAAAATGAAAGCTAATAAAACTGCATTTACTGCAGCTTTGGAGCTTCCTACTGGCCGTAACTACCAATTCCGTTACTTTATCGACAACGTTCGATGGGAAAATGACGGGAACGCTGACGGTTATGTAGCTTCTCCTTATGGAGTAGAAAACTGTTTAGTAACCTTACCCGTAGCAGAAACTGTAGCCGACATCAAAGTCGTTAGCCCTAAGAAAGCTAGCAAAAAAGTAGTCGCTAAAAAACCTGCTGCTAAGAAAGCAACGACTAAAAAAGTAGTCGCTAAAAAGCCTGTTGCTAAGAAAAAAGTAAGCACTAAAAAAGCAGTTGCCAAAAAAGTAGTTGCTGATGATTTGAAAAAAATCGAAGGTATTGGGCCAAAGATCGCTCAATTGCTTACCGCAGCTGGTTTTGTAACTTTCGCTGACCTAAGCAAAGCAAAAGTAAAAGCTTTGAAAGAAGTTTTAAACAATGCAGGTCCTCGTTACAAAATGCACAATCCATCTACTTGGGCTAAGCAAGCTAAGTTGGCAGCTAATGGCAAGTGGGATGCATTGAAAAAATTGCAAGATGAATTGAATGGTGGCGTATAGTTTTTGACGCACAAAACGTTTAATAGTTATCCCGAATTTTCGAATAGAAAGTTCGGGATTTCTTCTTTAAACAATGGTGATCTAAGAATAGTAAAGCGGTACCGAAATATTTCGATACCGCTTTACAGATTGAGCATAGCCACCTTTAATTGCCTATTTATCTTTTAGACTCCAAGTCAAGATGGCTCTGTTTGAGGTGATCAAAAACCTTTTAAACATTCGCTGGGATGTCAATCCCAATAAGGTTTTCTATCCTCCAAAAATTTATTCCACCACTACTTTGGTAGACCTCATCTCCTGTCCAGCACGCCATTGAATGTAATACAAACCAGTAGGAAGTTGCTGTCCCGTGTATTGCCATTGCCCAGTTTGTCGCGCAGCATCTAAGAGATAGTTCCCCATGTTTTGTCCGGCACTATTATACAAGCTAATAGCTACCTCTTGCGCTTCTTGCACAGGATACTGTACCGTAAATTGATCACTCGTTGGATTCGGGAAGACACTAATCTCAAAGGACTGATCATTCTGAGCAGACAATCTAGGACTGATTGGCGGATCTTCAGACACCTCCAAAACTCCATTACTTGGAGTATTACTGACCAATCCACTTGAGACAATCAGGTGTCCATTACCCACATTATTCGTTTCATAAGCCTCGGTTACATCATCGTCAAAATCTGCAATGATAAGAACGTAATAATATTGACTTAGTGCGCTGTAGGGGATCTGGAAAGTAGCGCTTTTAGAGCCAGGGCTCTGATTAAAAGCATTGTGCACAAAAATATCACCACTACCATAAGTATTGTTGGTAGACAAGTATATTTTAGTGTGAGAAAGTCCTGCATTGGTTCCGCTTTGCTGATTAGCAAGGGTATAGTTAACGGTAAAATACTGACCACGATTAACAAACGGAGGAGATCCAGTCATCGGACCAGGAGAGACACCATTAATCACTAAATCCGGCAAATTACTTGGTGGTGCTTCCACGGTGATGTATCGGAAAGTACTATTATTATTTTCGTTTAATTCCGCCCGCCAATTATAACAGTCGGCTCGATAAACGATATAATAATTACCCGGTGCCACATTACTTGGAATAGTCAATGTTCTGCTACCAGAGCTTGCACTTCCTGCATTGATACTACCAAAATATCGGTTGCCCAGATAAGTATCATTCGAACTATAGTAAGGGTCCGTGGATAAATAATAACACATGTAACTACTTCCTGCGGTAGCATTTCCAATGTTTTGTAGTAAGACCGAAGCAGTAAGGGAATTCCCTGCCTCCAAACTTGAAGGATTCACCGATGGGGCATTAGGATCTAAGTCTGGCAAATTATTATTGACCGTTACCGTAATGGTTCGACAGGATATATTATTCCATTCATTGGATTCTGCAATCCAATTGAGCCCATCTGCTTTGGCGATCAGGGTATAAGTTCCTGGCGGAGTACTAGAAGAGAGATTAATGGTCTGCGTTATATTATTTGTACCGTTATAGCAAGTACCTCCAACTTGAACGGTAAAAGGACTGGTTAGTCCAGAATTTGTACAAGTGGAACGCAAAAAGAATCCAACGTAAGTTCCGGTGATCTGAGGAGAATTGATATTGGTAAGGAGGTTATAATTGACAGTAAAAGAAGTTTGTTCTGGTACACTCGTACCATTGGGTAGCGTCAAACCAGTTAACCTCAAATCAGGCAAGGAAGAATCTCCAAGACCAACTGCTCTCCAGGCATTCCCCACCTGTCTTCTTTGATTGGAACAAGCACCAAAGATATCATTGGCCGCTTGCAAAGTGGCATTACGGGCCGTCCAATAACTCGGAGAAGTACCAAATGAACCATCTGCAATCGCTCGGTAAAGAATTCGGGCAGCCGTTGCTCTACCAAGGGCCTGAACATTATAGAAAGTACCATTGTCATTCGTTCCAGAGCCACCTTGACTCAATAAGAAATACCAAAAACGGATGACACCGCCGTCGTTATGTGGCCTATTATTGGTCCAGAGATTTCCAAAATAAGTATCCGGACTTCCTGTTCCAACTGGATGAACATCAGTATTTGGAGCGTTTAAAGAACGGAAAGTTCCATCGTTTCTTTCATCACCAATGCTCCAATCAGGAGCTCCACCACCATCTAGGAAAGTTTCTACTTCATTGCCAAAAATATCTGCAATTCCTTCGTGCAAGGTAGCGGTTTGATGATTACCTAAATTGGTAGCCCCACCCGTGAGCCAAAATACGCCGTGTCCAAATTCATGCCCACAAATATCAGGAGTAGTAAAATCATCCATAGGATCTCCTAGATTAGGGCCTCTACCAAACTCAAGATTTTGAGTGTTACCTCTATAAAAAGCATTATTATCCCCACGAAAGGTACCGATAAAGACATTTACAGTACCATCATTTGGATCTGGATTAAGTCCAACTTGTCCATGGGTATCATTGAAATAATCCCAAGCTCCTGTAACACCAAAGTGAGCAGAATGAGCCGCCTGAAATAAGGTAGCAGGATTTCCCCAGAAATTATCACCATCTGTAAAATTTGCATTGGTACCAAAGACTCGGGTTCTAATATCATGATCATCGCAATCATTGTGTAATCTAAAAGTACCACCTACCAAATCGGTGTCGATACCTTGTGTACCTCGCCAAGTCGTGACAGCAGCTCCAGCATTACACTCCAAACCGGCCTTAAAAGTATGGACAACTTTGTTGCGGTGAGCATCTACATAGATGTATTCATCAGCTTTAAAATGATGACTGGATAAAAGAATTTTCCAAGTCAGATAATACATTCCTTTATGAGGATAAACAACTAATGTTTGCTCAAGATGCTCCTGCTTATGAAGACCCTCAGGAGTCGGCTTTTGTTGGGCAGCATGGAATTCTCGATCCCATTCGGCTTGGTCAATATTAAGATGAGCCAATGCGGTCTGCAAGGCCTTCGCTTTACTGATACCGGGGGTGGCGTTGAGAGATAAGTCATTGTGAATATCTCCATTGAAATAAGAAACCTTGCCCTCTTTACTATGAACTACGGAAAGCGCAAATTCTACCGGAATGTCCCGATAGTATTGGTAGCGAAATTGATGGCTTCCAGTGGAGGATTCCACCGTTCGTTCGGTCTTAAAAGTAATGCCATCGCTGAAAGGAAAAGCTGTTCTTTCCCATCGTTCAAAATCCTTGGTAAGGATTTGTTCGTCTTCTTTGAATACCACAAAAGTGGGTACGGCAGATTGTTCGCCCATCTGGACGGTTTCGGTACCGGGAAGAATTTGTTCTGCATCAGCTCCAGAATAGGACTGAGCGTTTAGATTAATGCTTAATAAAAAGCAAAATAAAATTAAAATTTTAGTCTGGGGATTCATCATTTAATTTTGGTTAATTGATTAAAAAAATAAGAGCTCTATTTGTTGAATGGTTTCAACAAAAAAGTATAAACAAGTAAGTGCTTTGACAATGTAGTTGGCCAATAGATTATACTGGCCATTGATTTTAATGCTGCCTAACCTCCCTCTATTCTGACAGGTCTATTTCCGTTTTCTTTTCAGCAAAAGGAATAGAGGCCTATGTTCATCCAAACATCAAGTGTTTAGATAAATCAAAAAATAGATTATGATTGAGTAGTGTTTGAAGGTAATTATTCTAAAACAAAGACTTTCTAAGCTTAGTCGACTTAAGCTTAAAAAAATGGTTCGTTTGAATTCGTGAAAGTCAATTTAATTTCGTTCTTAGATATAGGGCAGCATATAACATACAAGAACAACTGGAGGGGAAGTGGAAACCAGTTCTTCCATAGCTTGTTCCAAATATAATAAAAAAAACAAAAATAAAGTAGCATATACCCAAAAATTAAGAACATTATTTTGTTTCCCACAAATAGGATTATTGATCAATAAATATAGAATGAGGCTCCTCCCGATTTATCAAAAAGAAAATTCGGTAGGAGCCAAGTCGGTATAGCCCTTCCCCAAGGATATTCTTTTATCCAATTTTTCGCTTGGTTTATCCATCAAATTATCCAATCCAATTTATATCTTACAGTTTAGTGATTCACTGCTTAAAGCTAATTCCTCTCTCGTAGGGCTGCGAACTGCGCGACAGATAAGTACTGTTATAAAAAACAGAATAAAGTCGTTTTAAAAAGCAAAAATTAATAACCTAGACACATGAAAGCATTTCGACACTTCTCACTAAAATTTATCAAACCACTTTCTCTCTTTCTTTTGGCGGTCTTTTTATTGCCCAATCTACAAGCCCAAATGACTACTCCTTTCGTGGGGGTTTGGCAGGGTGCCATTGAGGTGCAAAGTACTCAACTAGAAGTCATTTTTGAATTGACCGAATCAGATGGCCAAGTTCTTTGTCACATGGATGTTCCGCTACAAGGCGCCAAGGAAATTCCTGCGGATCAAGTGCTGATTAATAGTCAAGCAATCACCATCCACTATCCAATGCTCAATGCCAATTATCAAGGCACGCTTGCTCAAGATGGTCAAAGCATTTCAGGTACTTGGACGCAGAGCGGCCAAAGTCTGCCATTGAATCTAATTAAAAAAGAAAACAAAGAGGAAGTGACGCTCCTCCGTCCTCAAGAACCCAAGCCTCCATTTCCCTACAAAAGTGAGGATCATTTTTTTGAAAATAGAGGAGCCAAAATTTTTCTACAAGGTACCCTCACTAGTCCACCGGGAGAAGGCCCCTTCCCTACTGCCATTTTAATTTCGGGCTCTGGACCACAGGATCGCAATGAAGAAATCTTGGGCCACAAACCTTTTTGGGTGATTGCTGATTATTTGACGCGCAAGGGGATCGCGGTATTTCGTTATGATGACCGAGGGGTCGGAAAATCCAAAGGCAATTTTAATGCCGCTACCTCTGTGCATTTTGCAAAAGATGTGGAAGCCGCAATGGACTTTCTAAAAACCCAAAGTGTGGTAGATAAAAATAAGATTGGACTGATTGGACATAGTGAAGGAGGGATCATCGCACCGATGGTGGCGGCGGAAAGATCGGATGTTGCTTTTGCAATTTTACTAGCTGCGCCTGGGGTCAATCTCAAAGAAGTGATCCTCGAACAATCCAGTGCGCTCAGTCGCGCCGAAGGAACTGCCGAAGAAAAAGTCATTCGCGACAGCATTCTCCAAAACCAAATGCTCGAATTATTTGTGAAGGAAACCAATCTTAAACAAAGAGAGGAAAAACTGCGGAGCATCGCACTAGCTTCTTATGAAGCACTTTCCGAAGAAGAACAAAAAGCCAGTGGGAATTTCGAAACGATGTTTGCCCAACAATTGCAAGGAATGAGTACGCCTTGGATGCAATTTTTATTGACCTATGAACCGCGTACGGCTTTGGAAAAAGTAAGTTGTCCGGTGCTTGCCCTCAATGGTGGATTAGATTTACAGGTTTCTGCTAAAACCAATTTCCCCGTACTCCAAAAAGCTTTGGAAAAAGCACCTTGCACAGATTATCAAATTTTGGAAATGCCAGATCATAATCATCTTTTCCAAAAAGCAAAGACGGGCGCTTTTAGTGAATATGCTGCTCTGGAAGAAACGTTTTCGGAAGAGGCGATGGAGGTGATGATGAAGTGGATCAATAAACGTTTTGGGAAGTAGGGAGACTTTATCATCTGTCGGGCGACTTGGAACTGAACGTCATCCAACTAGTACATCAATTTCCATAAAACAAATGTAGGAGCTATCTCGACAGTCTATTGACACTCCACAAGTCTACAAGCATGAAACCTATGATTTTATTAATTTTAATTGATAGTTTTCAACAAAAAACAAGCTATTTGTTACGACTTAAAAGTCGTAAACGGATCAACGTTGAGGTCTCCGACCTCGAATCCTAAGTAGGCTATAAATTCTACTCAACAAGGAGTGGTGTCGGTCAGGAGACCTACACTTA
>CAYQRA010000246.1:0-8897 GCA_964419315.1 uncultured Saprospiraceae bacterium
ATTGGCAACTACCAAATCGGGAAAGCCATCCTCATTAAAGTCTACAAATTGGGACACCCAAGAATGATCGGCTTTTTGGCCGATTTGGTGCCCCTTATATTGTTGTTTAGAGATCGGTACCAAAATTTTATTTTTACTATCCCACATGGAACTAGGGAGGTTTTCTTCCTCATGCAATCCGGCCACCTTATAATCCAGTGCTTGCTCTTTAAAGCTTAGGTCTCCAGTCTCTACCAATTGGTTGATCCATAGTTCGTTTGGATGCCCAGCGAAGCGATCTATACCGAAGCCCCAAAAATCTGGATCTATAAAATTAGAGATGTAAATATCTAAGTCTCCATCGCGATCTATATCGCCAATAGTCGCACTTGCGGAAGCCCAATTGGTGAGGTGCATGCCCACTTTTTCTGTTGCATCTTCCCATTCAGGAATACCATCATTATCTTTGTCTCCTTTATTGATATACAAGGTGTTACGCCCTTCTCCTTCTTCTTTTTCTCCATAGTTAACTTGCTGGTGCATACCATCTTGTAAATCCCCCATGTAATAGGGAGGTATCGTAGTTTCTATATAAGCTTTTCCCTTATCCGCTCTCCCAATATTCTCTCCTGGCGGATATATTTTCAAGCCTAATCCGGGCACCGTATGGGGCATCCCATAGTGATGGTTTAGCACCAGAAGATCCACCAGTCCATCGCCATTAAAGTCTCCCGCTGCGGCTCCAAAGCCGATCCTACCTGGGCCAAATGGATCATCATTTAAGGACTTTCTTGGAAGGTATTTGTTTTCGATTATTAGTTCTTCTTGGACAAAGTTTTGGTCTCTTTTTTCCTTCATTAGATCAGGAACCGTTTGGTAGATAGGTTCTCCATCTTTATCATTGCCCATATTGAGGTAAAGCACATTAGGCTTGGCATCTTGCGGCAGGTTCAGATCTAGGACCCCCTGTTCGTTATTTTTCTTAGCCAGAGGCCGTCCGGTGTGAACAAAATACAGGTCTAAGCGACCATCATTATTGGCGTCAAAAACAGCTAAGCCTCTCATCAATACGGCATTATTTCCTTTTGCTGCATTCCCCAATTTTTCTCCAATCTGTTTGAAAGGTTGGATGGATTTATCTAATTCAATTTTGGTATTTCTGGGTGTAAAAAACTCCTGACTTTCGCTTTCTGTTTCCAAGCCCAATCCTAGCCTTTGTTGAAAAAGTCCGGTAGCAATATTTTTTGAATCATCTCCCATCCAACTACCGATAATCGAAGGCATTGCAAAAACCAGTAAGAACAAAAAGGCAAATATAGATACACCTATCCTAAATCTATTTTTCATGGTCAGTACAATTAAATTATGGGTTTTCTAAGACATAAAACACTCTCTTTCCTCCACGCTAAAGCTCCTCTTTAGAGGACATTCGAATCTTTATACACTTCGTAGATGGGCGGTTGATATTCCAGACTTGCTTTTCTAATTCGTTCTGCTAAGTCTCCAACTAAAGGAATTTCAAACTCCATCAGATCAACTATCCTCTCATAAGATACTACCGTCATTCGCAAAAATAAATGGCCATCTCGATGGAAGGGTCTAAGGAATATTTGCTCATAACCTAGTTCATGATTATTGACCAGATATCGCTTTTCTTCTCTATTTTCCACTAGGTAGGCGTAATGAGGAAACGAACCTTCTTGGAAACGCAGAAACCGTCTTTCAATTGGTTCAGAAGCATTCCAGACACCAACTCCAAAAGCAGGAATTTTATAGTCTTCACTCAATACTAATAATTGAATAGGAATATTTCCAACAATTATCGACTGGGTGCTATCTAGGTTAAATAATTCCATTTCTAAATAGCCATATTGACCATATCGGTCGTGTTGTCCATCATAGAAAGTTTTTGGTTCCACAATGGAGAAAGTCACAGGTCCCCATTGATCTTGATATGAAATTTTCATTCTTTGCTGAGAATGGTATACCCCTGGTGGAACAAAGGAATGTAGGCTAAAAACATCTCCTTTTTTCAATTCTGAAAAATTTTGGATACTTGCTTGCTCCTCTCCTCGAAGAATTTCGTAAAAGCCTCGCTGTACTTTTCTTCGGGAATCTTGGCTCGAATAAGCGCCTAGCATCTTGCTTATAGGCATTTGAGCCATCGTGGTATTTAGTACCGTTTTATGGGCTCTAAGTCGGTCTAATTCAAGAGGGATTTTAGAGAAAACTTTCTGTTCCTCCAAAAAACTACTAAGTTCTTCTTGCGAATTTTCAATGCCATTATTTTCCTTGATCATCCGAAAATAATCTTCTTGGGGAAGGCTAAACCAACTATGGTAAATCTCTCCAACGGCATCCGTTGCATTCAATTCCCATAAGCCCGGATGCAAACAATTATTGACTAATGAAATACGCTTGGGAAGGACCTGTGGATTGGGGCGAATTTCTCCTGCTACAAATTCGTATTCTCCCTTTTCATTAAACAAGCCATCTTCGCTATTGAAAAAACCAAAGCGAGTGTTATGCTCTTGAAAGCTTAATGAAACCCCACTTCGTGCAAATTCTGCTAACAATAAATTGGCCTTATCAAAATCATCAATACTCGCGGAGTGAACGTAAGGTAAATAAGGTACTAAAAACCGACTATCAATATGGTGTAAAAAAACTTGACCTTTGGAATTCCCAAGTGTTAAAGCGATCTTTTTACTTTGCGGAAAGTAGTCGAAATTAAGCTTTGATAAATTGCGTAAAATAGAATGATAACGATTGATTGATTGCGTACTAGAACTTAGTACTTTATCTTCAGAAATTTTTTCCTCTTGATCTAAAGTCGGTATTAATTCTACTGAAAAAATAGATTCATTGCTTTCACAAGCAAAGGAAAGCAGTAGCATGCTACAGACTACAACATCAATGATGTTGAATCTAAAAAATTTCTTGTTTATCATATCTTAAAGTATTTCTAAAGGCAGATATGGGGTCAGTTATATTTCGAAAATCACTATTCCATTTGAAGGATTTCAAGTAAAACAGTGTAGATTGGGGTTTATTTCATTGATCAAATATATCTTCTTTTAAATTCAAAACAGCTAGCAAAACATCAATATATTATGCTTTTAACTTAACTGTCCATAGCTTGTCCTAATCCTAAGATTTTTGCTCTCTCAAGGCCAAAATAGTTTATCTCTCCCTGCATTTCTTTTCGCATGGCTTTGTTTTTGTATACTTCTTGTACAGGTTCAAATCATTGCGACAGGAGAAGTCCGGATGGTATTAACTTTACAATAGAATTAGGCACATGAGAAAAAAACCTCCTTATATATTAGCCCTTTATTTCCTTTTTATTGGTTTACTTTTTTTTCCACTTGCCTTGTTTGGTCAAACAAAAGCAGAATGTGAGACCATTGTTTTTATCGAGGAAGATGGTGCTAGTTATAAGAAATATGTGGACATCCGTACAGATAATGGCAGTCCAAGTCCAATGATTTTCAACAGCATCAAAAATGGGAAAGACCCAAAACAAACCTATCTATATATAAATCCTAAAGACTACCAATTCAAAGTCATTCCCAACAAATCTTATAACCTAATGATCTTTGAAGGTAACTCCTATTCTTTTATGGAAAAGGGGAATATGATGGACGATGGAGAACTCCGTTTACAAAAAGGCACTTTCACTTTTACCAATTTTTCGAAAGAAGAATCCTCCGGATACTTTGGATATTATTGGCAGAATGGTATTTATAAAAAATTCTCCTTTACGTGGATTTTACCTCCTAACTTCCGGGTTCTCGAAAAAAGCTGCAACCAAGAAGGAGAATGGGTACTTCATAATAATACCCTGACTTTTTATGGGGAAAATATTAATAACATCGTTTTCGAAATTCAATACTGCAAAAGCGTCCAAACCGATGTTCCTTTCTTTAAAGGTAGAGAGGTAACCGTCATTGATACCCTCAATATGAAAAAGGAGGACATTAGCATCGAAGTTTGGGATAATAATCAAGAAGATGGTGATATCATTTCCTTGAGCCTAAACGGTGAATACCTCTGCAAAAACCTAGAAGTAAAAAAAGAAAAAGTACAATTTAAAATACCCAATCTACAAGGCAAAAACTTACTGATCCTTCACGCGGAGAACCTTGGCAGTATTCCCCCCAATACGGCAGCCCTTAAGATTGTCTCCGGAAAAGAGACCAAAGAAGTCGTTTTGAACTCCGATCAAGGAAAAAGTGAAGCCATTCAAATCCTGATTGATCCATAAGTCTTTCCTAATTCTTTGGCATCTTCTGATACAATTCTATCTTTGTTGAAACAACACTTCAAAGAATTTTATGTATATCAAGAAGAATTTTACGCTCAAAAATGTGCTCCTTTTCTCTGGAGGACACTTCGTATGGATTACCGTATGGGCGCTATTAGTAGCCCTAATACATCATTATGTTCATTCAGAATGGCTACACATTCCTTGGTTACCTGTCTCAGTGATTGGTACGGCTGTGGCGTTTTATATCGGATTTAAAAATAATAGTGCCTATGACCGACTTTGGGAGGCTCGTAAGATATGGGGCGCCATCATCAATAGTAGTCGGATGTGGGGTGCGACTTTACGCGCTTTTGTTGGCAATCAGTTTACAGAAGTCGATGAAGCCGAAGAAGTTATACAAGACATTCACAAACGGATGTTGCGGCGCCACATTGCTTGGTTGTATGCTTTGCGAAGCCAATTGCTTATCCCTACTCCGTGGGAACATCTTTCTCAAAATAAGCACATCAGAAAAACCACAGAGAAAAGAATGAAGCGACTTGGCATTGGGCTCAATAATAATGACGGGGTTACGGAAAAAGAACTCAAAGATCACTTATCGCCCGAAGAAATGAAAATCTTGATTGAATTCCCCAATACCGCTACTCATATCATTGACCAACAGAGTAAGGAATTAGCGATACTGCGGAAAAGAAAGCTTATTGATGATTTTCGGCATATGGAATTGCAAAAATTATTGAATGACTTTTACACCCATCAAGGGAAGTGTGAACGGATCAAAAAATTTCCCTTGCCGAGACAATATGGTAGTATGAGTTTTGTATTTGTCGGCATTTTCATTTTCCTTTTGCCTTGGGCGATGGTTTCAGAATTTGAATCTATTGGCCCTTACGGTGCTTGGGTATCGATCCCTTTTACCGTTTTGATTAGCTGGGTTTATGTCATGATGGAACTGGTAGGCGATTATTCTGAAAATCCTTTTGAAGGCTTGGCCAATGATATTCCCATGTTGTCGCTCATACGGGTTATTGAAATTGATTTATTGGGAATGTTAGGAGAAGAAGACATTCCTAAACCTGTTCAACCCGTCAATGGCATCTTGATGTAAAAAGGGATTTTGATGAAAAAACTATTAAAAGACATTCGCGCTTGTCAGGTCTGTGCTGATTTTTTGGAAGCCGGTTGTAGGCCAGTGGTGAGCTTTCATCCCAATAGTCAAATCATGGTGATTGGTCAAGCTCCCGGTCGTAGAGTTCATCAATCTGGTATTCCTTGGGATGATAAAAGCGGTGAAAATCTGCGATCATGGATGGGCATTGATTCGGAGACCTTCTATGATGTTTCTAAAATTGCTATTGTCCCGATGGGCTTTTGTTATCCGGGTACCGGAAAATCTGGTGATCTAGCACCGCGAAAGGAATGCGCTCCCCTATGGCATGGCCCTATTTGGGAAAAACTTAGGGACATTAAATTGACCCTTTTGATTGGAAAATACGCTCAAAATTACTATCTCAAAAAGAAGCAGCAAAAAAACCTCACCCAAACTGTTCAACGTTTTCAAAGCTATTTGCCCCAATTCTTACCGCTTCCTCATCCATCTCCTAGAAATAATATTTGGATGAAAAAAAATCCTTGGTTTAAGACGGACGTTTTACCATTTTTAAAGGAAGAGGTGCAAAATTGTCTAGGATAAAAGCATTCTAATTCTTATTTTTCCTAAAAATCAAATCCCGTGTTCTACCAAAATTAGAGTCTATGCAAAAGCAATTCTTACTTTTCCTCTTTTCCGTGATGTTCTTTCATTCTACCCAAGCCCAACTTAGCATTCCTTTTCCCAATGCCTCTTTTGAAGAAAATCATGCGGTGAGTAGTACTCCTAGGGGTTGGGTGAATTGTGTATTCGAAGGCCAAAGCAATATCGACGTTCACGGTAAAAATACTTTTTATTACGATGTCGCGGAAGAAGCTTTTGATGGAGAAAATTTTATTGGCATGGTCACTCGCGCTACTGGAACTTTTGAAACCATTGCTTGCCAGCTACCCAGAAAAATGGAAGCAGAACAAACCTACTTTCTCCAGTTCTATACCAATCGATCTAAAACCTATTACTCCAACACTTCTGTCTCTCGACGAGAATTTGAGTACTTCAATAATCCAGCCCTTGTGTATGTATATGGAGGGGAAGAAGATTGTTTAATGGAAGAATTGCTTTCCATTTCCGCTGTCAATGAATCCAATACTTGGCAAAAGCAAGGCCTTGTTTTGAAACCGTCCAAGGATTATCCTTACATTTTCTTTTCCGCTTATTATCCAGACCCAGAAAATCCCACCAATGGAAATGTGCTTATTGACAAAATAGAACCACTTGATATTTACACGGATACGATTCGCTATCAAGCTCTTTGTCTTAATGGAGAATACATTTGTACCCTAGATAAAAAAAACCTCACGGCACAAAAACTGAAGGACGCCGTTTTACAGTACAATAAAAAAATACTCGCCTCCTCTATTCCCAGTGTTCGCTTAAGCAATATTGAATATAATGTATCTCTAATCCATCAATTACAGGACAAACTAAACAAAAAGGGAATCCTAGAATACCTCTTCAACGAAAGGAGTAAAATTCAAAAAGCAGAATTGCGTGCCTTGCAACAAATCGGCGCCACTCTCGAATGGAAAACTATCTCTAAGGCCCTAGAAATTCACCTGCGCGGAAAAAGAGAAACCATCAATGAGGCGGATAAAACCTATTTTGAACAAATCCCAGAAACCTTTTTGGAAGTCAATCACATAGAGGAACAATTGCAAGATTATGTCTGGCGCAATAAAGACGCCCTACTTAATAGCTTTGGTCGCTGTATCAAGTGAAATCAGGTGGGGCCAAATGGGGGAATGCAAAGCTTTTCCGTTCATCGGATTTTCTGATCTGTTGATAGTCTTTTTTGGATTTAGGCCCTAAAAAAGCTTATTTTCTTAGAAAGTAAGCAGATGAAAGGAATCAATCAAAATATTAAAAACGCAACATTACTCGTAATCATAGGCTACCGTTTTATGTTGAGGTTACTCGACATTGTACACCTAGGCGATCACTTTTCCAACTACGATTGGAGTGCCCTTGTGTTGTTTATTTTGATTATCTTTATCTATGTAAAGAATGGATTTTCATTGGTAAAAAACAGCAATACTTATGTGGGATTGCATTTGCTTTATGGCTCTTTATTGGGAGAGAAAATCTTTCTAGGATTATTCTTTTCAAAGGCTTTGATCCTAGCGGAGTGGATTTGGATTATGGTGGGAATATTCGGTGGTTTCATTCACTATATGCCTAATCCTAAAAAGGAGGAGTCCAAAGCAAAAGGTCATTTACAGACCTCTGAAAATTCAATTTAAAGATTTACAAATTTCTAATCAGATGAAAACAAGAACTGCCTTTCTCCAAAATAGGCTATTTATTTTTGGCCTACCATTGCTACTGATTCTGAGTATAAGCATTTTGGCCTTGAATCAACAGGCGTTTGGTTCCCAAGGAATGACATTGGCCATTATTTTGGATCTGGTTTTTACCATTCCGCTACTCTATTGGTTCCTGATTCGATCGACAGATATTCCTAAGTTTTCTATTGTTCCCTTTATCATTGGTGGCTTGATTTTGACTAATTTTATTTTACCAGATGATCAACAAGTCTTGGCAGGGAAATTTCGGTTTGTTCTAATCCCAATCGTCGAGTTAGGGGTGTTTTTTTACTTCATTACTTTAGCCAGAAAAACCCATCAAAAGTTTAAGGCATTAAATGGTCGGGAGTCAGATTTTTTAGAAAGTATTCGCAAGACCGTAGAGGAAGTGATTCCAATGAAAACCTTCGCTAGGTTTTTAGCTTTTGAAATTTCCGTATTCTATTATGCCTTTTACCTTTGGCCCCAACCACAAGCGATAGAGGGCAAACAATTTACCTATCATAAAAAAAGTGGTGCCGCTGCCCTCTTTTTGGCTTTGACGATAATTATTCTCGTCGAGTCTTTTGCCGTACATTTATTATTAGCCCCTTACAGTCTGCTCCTTGCTTGGCTATGTACCCTTAGCAGTCTTTACTTGGCGCTACAGTTTTATGCCCACATAAAAGCTATAAAAAGAAGGTTGATCACGATAGAAGATGGAAAAATATTTTTCCGCAATGGCCTTTTTGCAAACACCGAAATATCAATAAACAACATCGAAAGCCTAGAATTATCTCAACGACTACCAAAGACGGATCGGAAGGTCGAAAAATTTGGATTGATCGCTGAGCTCGAACTTCACAATATAGTTTTGCATTTAAAAACGCCTATCAACATTGAAGGTTTTTATGGTATAAAAAAACAAGCCGAGGTATTATTGATCTGGGTGGATGAAAAAGAAAATTTCGTTCGACAAATTCAACCTAATTCTTAAAAGAAAAAATTCTTCCTCCAAACTCCTTTGCGACTATGCAATATATTTCTCTATTAAGAGGCATCAATGTCAGTGGAAAAAAGAAAATTAAAATGCAAGATCTTCGAGCATTATACGAAGAACTTGGTTTTAAAGAAGTAAGCAGTTATATCCAAAGTGGGAATGTGGTTTTCCATTCTAAAAAAACAAAAGCCAGTACCTTAGAAAGTAAAATAGCTA
>CAYQRA010000247.1:0-8866 GCA_964419315.1 uncultured Saprospiraceae bacterium
GAGAGTACTTGCTTTCTTTTTTCCATGATAAATTTTGTATTGCTATTTTGAAAAAAGGCTTATTAGCGCAAAGGCGCTTATCTTCCAGCGATAATAGAGATTTCGATATTGACAAATTTAGGAAGATTGGCCACTTCTACCAATTCTCTGGCAGGTGCGGTATCCTCGTTGAAATATTCGGCATACACCGCATTGATTCGACTGTAGAGGTTCATATCTTTGACAAAGACAGAAGTTTTTAAGATGTTTTCAAAAGTCATATCCGCGGCGGCCAAAACCGCTTTGATGTTTTTCATGACTTGATGCGTTTCTTCTTCGATATTCCCCAATACCAATTCGCCCGTGGCCACATCAATGGCTATTTGGCCAGATGCATAAAGGATGCCATTGTATTCAATCGCTTGATTATAAGGGCCAACAGGTGCTGGTACTTGATTGGATTGGATGATCTTTTTCATGATCGGTATTTTTAGGTGTAGTGTGTTTGTGTTTTCGAACTTTCTTTGTGCGGTTTAAAAAATAAAACCCGCTTCTGAGTTTTTCATTTAGCCTGTCCGGCTTGGACAGACGGACTCAAAACCACCTCCTTATTCAAGTAGTTAGGTATTTAAGCTGAATGAAAAACGTCGGACTTATTTTTTCAACGGTACTTAAACAGAAAAAGCCCCTCATTTCGAAATGGGAGCTTTGCTGTTTCAGAAAAGACTAGAATAAATTTTAGTCTTCTATTTCTTCTTCGGCCTTAATGACCATTTGCCCCTTGTAGTACATGCTACCATCGACCCAGTGGGCACGGTGATAGATGTGTGATTCACCAGTAGTGGAGCAAGTAGCAATCTGTGGAGTAGTCGCTACTTTGTGTGTACGACGTTTTCTTTTTCTTTGCTTAGAGATTTTACTCTTAGGATGTGCCATAATTATTATTTTTAGTAGATAACCTAAATTTGCTGGCAGGCGTTCAGTTATCTTTGTTAAAATTCTTTTTTAGTTCTGACCAGATGGAGTTTCCGCTTTCGGGTTCACCACCAGAATCTTCAGAAGAAGGAATGGATTCTTTATTGTCTAGATAATCGAGCATTTTATAATCGCAGGGAGGTTTTTCATCCTCATCGCAATTATAGACCGTGATCATCGGTAGGTTCAGTACAATGTTTTCAAAGATAAAGGCCGCTACATTTAGTTCTGGCGTATCCCAGGTAATGTAAATGACCTCGTCGTCATCTTTGGGTTGTTCTGCATATTTCACTACCGTTTGATCCTTGGTGTCGATTGGCAATTGAATATTGGCCAGACAACGATCACAATTAGTAGCGATTTTACCCTCAATATTAAAATCCAAAACCAGCATTTCTGGTCTCTTGTCCAAATTCAGCAAAACTTTAAAAATGCCCTCTTCTACAGGTGATCCTTCGAATTGACTAAAAAAAAGTCGATCTAGGTCAAATTCAAAGGTGTGAATCCCTTGTTTTAGCCCTTTTACAGGGATCGTAAAGCGTTTTAGAGCATCCATTGCTAAAGTAGTTCTGAAATTTGCGGGGCAAAGATACGTTTTTTTTGACTAAAAGTATAGGGAAAATGAAGAAAAAAAATGCGCTCTCCTTAAGTGCAGGACAAAAGAGGAAAGGTAATGAGATAATGATATTTGGGTTCCCACAGATTAGGTTCAATCGAACGTCCTATCTGTGAAATCTGCGGACCAGCTCTACTTCTATCAAATTACTCGCAGAATAAGGTCTAATCAATAAAAACTACTTTTCGATTTGTTTAAGTAGCCAGTTTTTTTCCGCTACTTGCTCCGTTTGGTAAATTTCCTGTGCTAATTTTTTTAATTTTTCTTTGTCGAGGGGGGAGGTCTGTAACTTTTTGCGAACGAAACGGATTAGATTCAGATAATTATTTTTGTGATAGCCGATATTTTTTTGTCGTTGAATGTATTTTTGGAAGCTATCGAGCAGGTATTCCAGAGCAAAAGTTTCCTCCAATTCATAGTAGCAGCGGAGCAACATACGTCGGGTATCCAAATTATTAAGGACATCTTTAAATTCTACTTGTCTAAGCAATTCCATAGCATTAGCGTAATCTCCTTTTTGAAAGAATAAGTACGCCAAATTGTATTGCCAATATTGTTTCCTTTCCTTAGGGGGCAAATTATTTTTAAAATCTTCAATAAAGCCTTTCACCCAGGCTTCTTCTTGCAAAGCAATGCCTAAACGAGCGATATTTTTATAGGTATGGACAGAGAGGATTCCGTTTTCCAGCCATACTTGATTTTCTAGCCCAGATCGGTACAAATCAAAAGCTTCCTTGATGTAATTTCGATCTCCTCTATTTAATCGTTGAATACAGTAATTGACTGCTAGTGTATAAATATCTCGGATTTCTTGTGCAGAAAAGGAAGACCAGTAATGTTGAATATTTGTCTTTATAGATTTAAAATGGCCTTCTGAAATTTCCATCTCCTCATTCTCCAATGCTTTGAAGGCTTGATAATTATGGTAGTAGATGCTTACCGCAGGTATTTGAGCTATTTCGTTTTTGGCGATATACCGCAGCACTTCTTCTAATAAATCAAGATTATAATCATGGGATTTTAAAGACTTTGATGCTAGAATATCACAACCTTGCCTCAGTAATTCTGTGATGTAAAAAGTGGTCAAGGAATTGCTCACTTTCTCTAATAAATCGGTACCACTTTGGCGATGATCCAAATTGACTATGGTGTAACCTAGTTCTTCTTGTTTTAAGAGGTAGTTATTATAGTAGTATTCTGCATTACGCAGCTTTTGTTTTTTTAATTTTTTGTGAGCATTTTCTAACTCTTGTAAAAATTGTCGTTGCATTCTACGCTGTCGTAAGGCTCGGCATAAGTAAAGTTGTTGCTGAGCCTGTTCTTGTTCTGCTACTGAAATGGCCAAATATCTTTTGATCAAGCGAAGGAGATCAGACATGATATAACTTAGCTTTTTCTCCTGATAAGGCTTTTGGGGGAATAAGATTGCAAATGCCTTTTCTTTAGATATCCTTTTTTTAGCGGAAGGGGATAGGGAGTCTAGAATATAGTCTAAAAGTAGAACAAGTTCTTTTTGGGTATTGAAGTAAGGAGAACGGACAAATTTGTTTATTTCTCGTAAGTCTTTTGCATTTAGTCGTCGAATATACTGAATCAGTGCAGAATTAGTCATTCAAAAAAATAGATTTGAGCGGTAAAAATGATTTAAATAGCTGTAATATAGGGCTTTATATTTTTTAGGAATCGGAAAATTACTTAAAATGTCATTTTGTTTCAAAAGAAATTTCCAAATCTTTGAGTCATCAAATACATTAGAGTTTATTCTAAAATGGTTTTATGAGATAAAAATGAAGGATTTTATTTCCAATCAAGAAACGCCCGGAACCTAATAGCCATAGCTATTATGGTGAATGACTGAACGATTCCGTCAGGATCGAGTATGACAATGCTCGAAGTGAAGGAACCGCTAAGCGGAAGGGAGGCACCCAGAGTGGGAAGAAAAGACAATTTTTTAGCCATACGAAATTATTTAGAATAAACTCTATTAATTACCTGTTCGTGACTATTTTCTTGATACAAATCCAAGGGCTTAACTAAACTCAAATTATAATAACTATGAAAACAAGTATTCCTTTAATTCTCTTCTTCTTTTGTGCTATTACCGGTATTCAGTCGCAAGGCTGGGAGCGAGTCTATGAAAAAGGAGATGTACAAGTGGCCACTGGGGTAGGATTGAACGCAAATGGTGAAATTCTATTCATGGGTCATGATGGCAATGTATCAGATCGGTTCCATTTCCTAACTGTCAATGCGCAAGGAGATACAATACGGTCTGCTTCGAAGGAACAAAGTCCGAGCGTTTTAAGAGATGCGATCCTTACTCAAGATGGAGGAATGCTGTTGAGTGGTGTTCTTGATAACTCAACCAGGACTCTTTTTGCTACGAAGATGGATAGTCTAGCGAATGAAGAGTGGTCGATAAATTTGCAAAATGATTCTGATGATCCTATTGTTGCTTGTGAAGGGCCAAATCAAGAATATTATTTGGCCTATTACAACGCAGACTTCATGTCTGACTCTGTCTTTTTCTATCCTAAGGTTACAAAATTAGATAAAGACGGAGGTATAATTTTTACAAAATCGTATTCTGGTTTTGCTGATTCAATGGGGGGATATCTTTGGGCTAGAAAAGCCATTGCTACTAGTGACAACGGAGTTTTAGTTAGTTACTCTAAAGGTTATAATGCAACAGGAGAAAGAAGGGTGAACCTTCTAAAAATTGATGCTCAAGGGCTTGAGGAATGGCAAAGGGAATATGATTTGGAAAATGCAGAAGATTTGATCGAGGCTGACAATGGAGACTTTTTGATGACTGGAGACTTTTGGGGAGGTGGAATAACAGAATTTGATGCCATAACGATTAGAATAAATTCAACAGGTGATATCATCTGGACTAGGAAACAAGGTAATCCGGGGACAAATGGTGCCAAATCCATCACCCCAACTCTAGATGGTAACTACTACGTAGCTGGACAATTTGAAAGACCAGGAAAGAATAGCCCGGCAGTCCATTTAAGTAAGTTAACTGCTGATGGACAAGTTCTCTGGAGTCATTTTTATGATAAAAGAGGACGCGCTACATGGACAACAGAAGTAATGACCGCAGAAGATGGTGGAGCGTATATCGGGGGAACTTATACCAGCATACTTGGGGAGTTTGATTATTACTTGATTAAGACAGATACCAATGGAATCAGTTTATCCAACGAAGTTCTCGGATTGGTTTATCATGATGAAAATAAAGATTGCTTGCCGGATGCAAATGAATCTGGCTTGTCCGATTGGATCGTAAATATGTCAGCAGGAACGAACCTGAATTTTTATGCCAATACCGACTACTTTGGCAATTATTCCGTACCTGCGCAAGAAGGAGATTATTTGCTCAAAGCATTTCCACCTTCTCCTTACTGGGAGTCCTGCGAAGAAGAGTATCCCGTCACTTTTACTGCCAATGATTTTGAAGTAGAAACGATTGATATTCCCGTTCAAGCCATTGTGGACTGTCCTTACTTAGAAGTTAGTTTGGGGGTTGCTGCATTACGGCCTTGTTTCGATAATAATTATACCGTACAATACTGCAATAATGGAACCGTAACTGCACAAGATGCTTATTTAGAGATAGAATTAGATTCCTTATTAACCATCGTATCGGCAGATATTCCTTACACCGAATTAAATGGTATTCTTACTTTTCAATTGGACTCTGTACCAGTGTCTACTTGCGAAACATTTAATTTTGTCGCTTTTCTAGATTGTGATGCTACAGTGGGTTTAACTTTTTGTGCAGCCGCACACATTTATCCTGATTCCCTTTGCCTACCAGTGCCTAATTGGTCTGGAGCAAGTGTTGAATTGGATGCAACCTGTGACAATGGGGAGGTTACTTTTACCTTAGAAAACGTTGGCTCTGCAAAAACTACTCAGGCCGTTCAATATTATGTGGTAGAAGATGATGTGATTTTATTCCAAGGCAGTATTAATGAATTATTGGTCGGAGAAAAGAAATCGCTTTCGCCGATCACCGCTGCCGGAGCTACCTTTCGAATGGAATCCAGTCAAGAACCCAATCATCCAGGTTTTAATATACCAAGCATTGGGATAGAAGGTTGTACGACAGGTAGTGATCCACTTTCACTTGGGTTTATCAATCTTTACGCCCAAAATGATGCGGATCCATTTGTAGATATAGAATGTATTAGGAGTACTGCTGCCTATGATCCAAACGACAAACAAGGCCTCCCACTTGGTGTGGGAACGGAAAACCTGATCAAACAAAACCAAGCTATTGAGTACCGATTGCGTTTTCAAAACATCGGAACAGACACCGCCTTTAATGTAGTTATTTTAGATACGCTAACTCATTTGTTGGATATTCCACTATTCGCCCTGGCGCGTCTTCCCATCCCTATGAGTTTGAATTGTATGGAGATGGTATTGTGAAATTTACTTTCCCAAACATCCAATTACCAGACAGTACGACTAATGAACTAGGTTCTCAAGGTTTTGTAAAATTTAAAATCCAGCAAGAAAGAGATTTGCCTTTGGGGAGTGTGATTGAAAACTCTGCGGGGATTTATTTTGATTTCAATGATCCTGTAATTACCAATACTTCATGGCATACCATAGCGGATTTATTTCCGATTAAAGTGGGCTCAAATGATCTTCAGGCAATTGATAATCATCTGGTCATTGCTCCTAATCCTTTTTCTGGGAGCACCGTCTTTACTTTTGAATCGTTTGATTTTCAAGAGCCCTTGCAATTGAGAATTTATGATGCCTTAGGTCGCTTATCAAGGCTAGAAATAATCAACGAAAATAAATATGAACTAGACCAACAAAATCTAAATCAGGGGATCCATTTCTTCCAGATAACTTCTGGTAATAATCCCATTGCAACTGGAAAATTGATGGTAGAATAGAAAAAGAATTTTCGAAAAAGGCAATTCTCTTTTAAACTAAAAATGCACTAAATAAGAAGACCTCCAATAGAATAAAATTCTGTTGGAGGTCTTAATTTTTAATTGAAAAAAATCTAAAAAAGTATTTTAATAGTTGTTTAGAATAAACTCTATTATACAGAAAGACTACAGCAATATCTTTTGAAAAATATTAATCCATCAATACAATCTTCTCCACCACTACTCCCTGCTCCGTTCTAAATTCCACAAAAAAGACACCGCGCAAATGCGCTAAGTCAAATACCATATTGCGATCTGTCGTAAAACTTTGCAAATGATTTTTACCTGTCGCATCAAATACTCTTACGCTTGCCGCTTCATTGGAGGAACGCTCCAACTGTAAAATACCTTGGGAAGGGTTGGGAAAAATCTTTAAATAATCCTGCTCCGCTAATTCATTTACATCCGTAGCAATATTATCACAAACGATTTCGTAATCCATGGCCTCTACGATACTTAGGGTATCTCGCACCAAGCTACCATCACACTCGTAGGAAATTTCATACAAGCCTTTAAAAACTCGAGCATTCGCCAAACCAGTATCAGTGGTTTGTAAAGCGGCTTCCGTCCACCACTGGTTAAACAGTAAGTCAACAAAGGTGGCATGGGAAGGCGTTTCACTCCAATCTTGTCGATAGAGATTCGTACCGGCATTCATATAAGTCTGCCCATCCCAAAAACTCCAAAACAAAAATCCATCCGTGCTTTCGTGGCTATAAATAGCCGTCATAAAATCTCGTAGGTAGTCGCCAGCTAATTCTTCATCCACAAAAGAAGGCAGATCGAATTCTGTAATTTTGGCTTTCAAGCCAAACTCCTCATGAAAATCATCTAAGGTTCCCAATACTTCGTAAATACTATTGGGAAAACCACCGATGTGTGCTTGAAAACCAATGCCATTGATATCAACTCCAGCATCCACTAGTTCAGCGGTATAATTTCTTAAACCTTCATAGAGCGATTGACCAGCACTATTATTTAGGGTAAGGGTCACGTAATCGTTGAGCCAAAGTTCGGTATTGGGATCTATTTCACGAGCTTTTTCAAAAATCTCTGCATAGAACTCTCGGCCAGTATCATAATTGGGGTCCGCCGAAAAGGCATTGGCAAGATTTTGATTGACGACGATCTCATTTAAGACATCCCAATCGTGAATCTCCTTACCGATAGGAGAGGTCATGATTCTTTCGATGTGTTCCATGACGCGCTCTTTTATATAAGGGATATTATCGTAATTCTGAGGAATATCATTGGGTAAGTACGGTGTACCGGGCCAAACCAAATTGTGCCCACGAATGTCGATGTTTTGATTGCGCAAATAGATCACCGCGTTATTTAATTGTGCTTTGTTGACAAACCACTCTTCTTCCCAAGCATCCCATTTCATATCGTTTTCAAAAACGACCGTATTAAAACCGTGGCCATTGCCATCTAGATTGCTGACTTTATTTTCATAAATGATATTATGGTTAGGGTTATTGGCGAGTCGGGAAGCCACTACGGCGCTACCAAACTGAAAATCGTGGTGAATCATATTCACCTGAACCAAAGCGTTGTCTACCGGATTTCCAATCATATCGGTCACCTTGATATTCAAGTCCGCTTTGCGAATTTGCTCAATGCGCTCGGCCGCTTCATCGCGCCAAGGTGCGTCTGATTCATGACCACCATAAAACTGATTATTGACTTCACTCGGTAAATCTGCCAAGTCTATATCTTTTCCATAATTCAAAGCAGTAAAACCGCCAATTTCGATGGTTTGACCGATTTTTCCTAAATGAAATCCCCAAGAACTACTGTTGAGATTATAGTTAGACATACTAGTAAAGGGAACAAGATAGCGTCGCCATTCTTCACTTACCGGAAGTTCTAGATAGATATCTTTGCTGAAATTATTATTGTTTTCTACAAAAAAATTGGCAATTCCTTCTCCATTTTCTGAACGTAAAAAAAAGACCGCCAGAATTTGATCTCCTTCTTGAATGCTTGTTTTGTTATCAATTTTCCAACCCGAATCCCAAGGATTATTACCTGCATTGTTGATTACTGCGCGCACTTTTTTAGAAAACTCCTGATCGTTGATATCCTGAACCGAATAATTACCTCCATAGCCAGTGGCACTTTGATAATTAACAACTTCACTCTTGTAAAAGACCCATTCACCTGCTGGCAAACTGTAATCGTTCATCAAAAAATTCTGGAGGTAATTGTGGTAGTCGTCTTGAGAAAATGCGGATAAGGAGAGAAGGAAAAAAAGGTAGGAAAGAAAATACTTTGTCATCTTATAATAGGTTAGTTTATTGTGTTGGCCATTGGTAAATCCAATGGCCAACAACAA
>CAYQRA010000248.1:0-8863 GCA_964419315.1 uncultured Saprospiraceae bacterium
CCCAACGACCCTAAATACACTCTTTGAAGCAAAATTTTCTGAAGCTTTGAAAACTGCCGGAAAGCGTTTCGACTTTATTGACCTATACGATTCTCGCGAAAAATTCAAGCAAGAAATTCTTGAGATCATTGGCACTGACCTCAACGGTTATGTTCTCGACGATGCAGCTATTGATTATCTCGAGCAAACCCCATTAGAGTTTTTAAGTGAAAATAATATCCTCGATTCAGAAGGTATTAAAAAAATCACGGAACTAACGGCTGCACAGAAAATCAAGGCCAACTTCATTCGCAGAGAGGAAGAGAAAACGATCAAGGAGCAGAATGTAGAAGCACAGGAAGCCATCCTCGAGTATGAGCGACAATTAGCAGAGAAGCAGCAGCGCCAGCTTAGAGAGATTGCCAATATCACCGCTCGAGAAGAAGCGGAAATTTTGAAAATCAACGAAGAAGAGCGCTTACGTTCTGAAATGGTTCGCATCCAAACGGATGAAGAATTGGCCATTGCAGAAGAGAACAAACTTCGACAAGTGATCGTCGCCTCCAAGAATAAGGAGCGTACCGAAGCGGTGGAGAACGAGCGAGTAGATAAGGAGCGTTTGTTGGAACTTACAGAAAAAGAGAAGATCGTAACCCTAGCAGAAATTGAGAAAGAACGCGCCATCGAACTCGAAAAGAAAAATATTCAGGAAGTGATCAAAGATCGAATCATGGTAGAGAAAAAAGTAGTGGAAGAAGAAGAGAAGATCAAAGATACACGCGATATCGCCACTGCGGAACGTGCGAAGAAAGTGGCCGTTATTCAGGCAGAGGAGAAAGGAGAGGCGGCGATAATCGAACATTCTAAATTGGCAGAAGCCGAAAAACTCTCGGCAGAGATCAGTGCTAGGACGATGTTGATTGAGGCGGAAGCAAAGATGAATGCAGCAGAGAAAGACGCAGAGGCCCGAAAGATCAATGCAGAGGCAAAGGCCGCAGAAGAAGCAACCATTGGATTGTCCGAAGCACAGGTCATCGAAGCCAAAGCCAAGGCGAAAGAGCATGAGGGGAGCTTGGAGGCGATTGTCATCGAAAAGAAAGCGATAGCGGAAGCGAAGGGAGTCGAGGCCAAAGCGGATGCCATTCGAAAGCAGGGATTAGCAGAAGCGGAAGTGATGCGGGAGAAAGGGATGACGGAAGCGAAGGTGATGGGGGAAATGTTATCCGCGGAAGCCAAAGGGGTAGAAGAGAAAGCGATTGCCATGCAGAAGTTGGATGGCGTAGGAAGAGATCATGAGGAATTTAAGTTGCAACTGGAGAAAGAGAAGGAGATAGATTTGGCCAACATCAATATCCAAGGCGTCATAGCGGACGCACAGGCAAAGGTTTTGGGAGAAGCGTTTAAAACGGCAAACATCGATATCGTAGGCGGAGAAATGACCTTCGTAGACAACATCATGAATTCCATCAATCGCGGCAAGTCAATTGACCGGACACTGGACAACAGTAAGCATTTGACAGACCTCAAAACGAGCCTAATTGGAAACGGAAGTAGCGGCGGCCTATTCGGCAAAATCAAAGATTTGATGAGCAAAGCAGGAACCACTACCGATGATGTACAAAACTTAACCATCTCTGCACTCTTGATGAAGATGCGAGAAAAATTAAGCGGAGAAGAAGACAAAGATGCTATCACACTGCTAATGGAAACGGTTCGTGACCTAGACATTGGGAAGCAGATGGTCGGAAGTATTCTTTAAGATACTAGGTGTGACTGCTCAAGTTGACTTGAGTTGATTACGCTGAGCTATGGAAACGAAGCCCTACCTGCAAATTGTGGGTAGGGTCTATAGAAAAAATGCTTCTTTGATAAACTGATAGTGGAACTCCTACGAGGAGCAACAACAGTTTCCTAATCACAACAAAAAAAGAAAGTAGAGGAAAAATTAAAAGCCAATTTATGAAAGATAAATCCAATAAAAATACAGTACTAGAAGGAGGAACCTACGAAATAATCCAGCAGCGACTAGACCAACAAGCAAGCGATTTACGCCATCGCCTCAGCCAACTCAACGAAGCTCGAAAAGAAGTCTTCGGTGCCATCGAAACGCAACTCATCGCCAATGATCGGATCAATACCGAAAACAATTGCATGGCACGGGATATCGTAGCAATCGGTGATCGCTGTATCTTTGGTTATAATGTACACATCGGTTTGCGATCCGGAATAAAGGTCAAAGATGTATTTAGTGTGTACCAATTTGCAGGCAACAGTTTTCAAGAGGAAGACCTGAGCCTTTTAAATTTTGAAAAATTCGAGTTGGATTTTCAGAATTTATATCGCTATTATAAAGAAGCTTCCTTTGCGCGTTTTATGGTGATGGGGTCTTATCTATATATGGTTTTTCATGTCGGCAAAACGAGTACAGATTTTAAATCCTTCAAGTGGTTGATCAAAGACGATGAATTGGTTTATGTCGATAATCGTTCGGATCAGGAAGTGAGATTCCCCGACCAACATGAGTTCAAGTGGATGCGCGTACACCGTGATTTTCACCGCAAAGGCAAACACCCGCATGTCTCTGTGATGGATCGAGTATTTGTGGAAACAGTAGGGGGCGACCTCACCATCAAAGTGGAAGACAATACCGATGACGGTTTGGGAATTTATCGGGAAGAGGTCGAATACCAAGATCAGACCCTTGATGATGCAGAGTACTTCTATGCGGATCTTGGACATCTCATCGTTCTGAAAATCAGACCTTACCAAGAAGAATTTCGATACTTTATTTTTAATGAAAAAATGCAAGAAATTCAGCGCATTGATGCACTGGCGGATTCGGGTGTGCTATTGCCAGATCAGCATGGGGTGATCTTTGCGAATGGCTATTATTTGCAAACCGGAGCGTACAAAATATTCGACGCCAATATGCGCAATAAGCGTTTTAAGAAGCGCATCGTTTCGCCTAATGGAGAAGATTTTCTGTATGTTTTTTATGACCATACAAACGGGACTTATGTCTTGCACCATTATAACCTAATCGCACAAAGCGTAGCGACACCGATCATTTGTAATGGCTATGCCCTATTTCCAAATGGTGAGTTGACTTACTTCAAAACGGAAGCAGAAGAGGCAAGCAAACATCATGTGATTCAGATTTGGCAGACGCCTTTTATTGCCGGTACCATTATGCCTTCGGAGCACAAGGATTCCTACCTTTTTAAAATTGGGAACAAAGACATCGTAAAAGCAATGGCGGAATGCCAAGAGGTTTTGACCCTTTGCGGAAAACAAGATAGCTATAATGATTTGTATGCTGATCTGTCGAAGAAATGTTTGGAGATTAAGGATTCCTACTATTGGATTGCCAAGGAGGAGACTTTTAATATGGCGACTAGCTTATCCCAAATTCAGAAGACCGCAACATCCGCTATCGACGAGTATGAGAAGAAACGGAGTATCAAGAAAAGTACCAAGGTAGAGATTGAGCGAGTCCATAGCAAAGCCAAAGAATTGTTTGAGGCTACTCGTCACCAAACTTTTGATCGGATTGATTTGTTTGTGAAAGCCTTAAGTGACTTGCGGATTCTGCGGGGAGAGATTATCTCTTTAAAAGAATTGCGCTACAGCGATTTGGAATTGGTGGAAACACTGGAAAGCAAAAGTGCAGAAATGATGACGCACTTATCGAATGACTGTGTACAATTTTTGTTGCAAGAGGAATCATTGAAACCTTACGAAACAAAAGTAGAAGAGGAAGCCGCAAAAATTGAATTGGTAGAAACAGGTATGGCAGCGAAAGAGCGGGAAGCAAGTATCGAAGAGATTGCTGTTGAACTGGAAATGCTGATTGAAATAGTCAGTAATTTGAAAATCGAAGATGCGACCGAAACGACTCGGATCATTGATAATATCTCGACGATGTTTGCTCGCCTCAATCAGGTCAAAGCAGCCGTCAAGAAAAAGCATAAAAGCCTACTCGGTACAGAATCAATTGCTGAATTTAATGCACAATTGAAACTCCTCGATCAGGGGATTATCAATTACCTCGACATATCGGAAAGCCCACAAAAGTGTGATGAATACCTGACCAAGCTTATGGTTCAGTTGGAAGAACTGGAAGGACGCTTTGTGGAGTTTGAGGAGTTTATTTTAAAAATTACAGAAAAGCGAGAAGAAGTCTACAAGGCTTTCGAAACGAAAAAGAATGGCCTATTAGAGGCACGAAATAATAGAACCCTTGCCTTGCAAAATGCTGCTGATCGAATCCTCAAAGGGATTCGCACACGCATCAAATCAATAAAAGAGGTCAGCGAAATTAATGGCTTCTTTGCAGCCGATTTGATGATCGATAAAGTACGGGACCTCATTCAGCAATTGAATGATCTCGATGATAGCAACAAAGCCAGTACGATACAGACCGCATTAAAAACGCTGAAAGAAGAAGCCATTCGCCAGTTGCGTGATCGGCAGGATCTTTTTGTGGATGGAGAAAATGTCATTCAATTGGGTAAGCATAAATTTTCAGTCAACATCCAACCCTTGGACCTGACCATCGTACAGGAAAATGGTAAAATGAATTTTCATTTGACTGGTACAGATTTCTTTTCTGAAATCAAGGACCCGGAGTTTTTGAAAACCAAACCTGTTTGGAGTCAATCCATTATCTCTGAAAATGAAATGGTCTCCCGTGCGGAGTATCTGGCTTATCAGATCTTTGAGTCTGCTGATCGCAAAGAACTAATGAAAGCCAATGGTGATTTGTTGCAATTTGTACAAAAGCACGCCGCTACGCGCTACCAAGAGGCTTATACGAAAGGGATTCATGATGCAGATGCGACGAAGTTATTACGGAGCTTATTGGACTTGTCTAGCCAGATTGATTTATTGTGTTTTCTACCAGAGGTGCGTGCTTGCGCAAAATTATTTTGGAAAAAATTTTTGGGAGAGGAACAAAAAACCTTATTCCAAAACCAGTTTAACTCCGCAGGGGGTATCCTGAAAATTTTCCCAGATACCCATGGCTTTGATTTTTTGATTGACAGTTTAGAAGCCTTGGTAGCAAACTTTGTGGAGGAGCATGGATTATTTGTAGCAATAGATCAACAGCAGGTGGCGGAATATTTGTTTAGGGAGTTGACGCGGTCGGAGTCTTTTATTCTCAGCCAGCCAGCCGATAATTTGCGGAAGGATTTTATGAAATATCTAAAAGGGAAAAGTTCGACAAAGTATTATACAGATTCGCTTTTTGATCTACGCGAGAATCCAGTAGAGCAGTATGAGTTGATTCGCAAATGGGTAGAAGCTTTTATGGAACAAAATCCAAGTTCCCATAGAGCGACTTATCTTGACGAAACGGCGGCTTTACTTTTTCTGGATGATTTCAAATCTAGTACTTTAATTAAGTCGGAAACGATGATTGAAGTAGCGGAATTGCAGGGGACTCATCCTGTCATTGAGGAGGGGCGCTATGCGATGGATTATAATGATTTTATGTCTAAGATGGCCCATTATAAGGAAGCGGTGGTACCACGGTTTCAATATTTCACCGATCTGAAAAAGTCGCTTGCAGACCGTTACCGACAAGATTTGCGCTTGGAGGAATTTAACCCTCGCGTTCTAAGTTCTTTTGTTCGCAACCAATTGATTGATCAAGTTTACTTACCTATTTTCGGCGATAATTTAGCTAAACAAATTGGAGCAGTAGGGGAGACGGGGCGTACTGATCGCATGGGGATGTTGCTGCTGATCTCACCACCCGGATATGGAAAAACGACCTTGATGGAATACATTGCCAATCGGTTGGGTTTGATTTTTATGAAAATAAATGGTCCCGCACTAGGCCATCAAGTGACTTCCCTCGATCCTGCGGAAGCGCCGAATATGGCTGCCCGTCAGGAATTGGAAAAACTCAATCTCGCCTTGGAGATGGGCAATAATGTGATGTTGTATGTAGATGATATTCAGCATTGTCATCCGGAGTTTTTACAAAAATTTATTTCGCTTTGTGATGCGCAACGCAAGATCGAAGGGGTGTATGAAGGGGCATCCAAAACCTATGATTTGCGCGGCAAGCGCATCTGTGTGGTGATGGCTGGAAATCCTTATACCGAGAGTGGTGATAAGTTTCAAATCCCGGATATGCTTGCCAATCGTGCGGACATTTACAATTTGGGTAACATCATTGGAGGTTCCGAGAAGGCTTTCAAATTGAGTTATATTGAGAATGCTTTGACGTCGAATCCGGTCTTGCAAAAGTTGGCGATGAAAAGCCATCAAGATGTTTATACCTTATTGAAGTACATAGAGACGGGGAGTCAGGAAGGGCTGACTTTTGCAGCCAATCACTCTTCTGAGGAGATCAATGAATACACTTTGGTTTTGAAAAAACTATTGGCTATTCGCGATGTCGTATTGACAGTGAATCAGGAATATATCCGTTCTGCTGCGATGTCAGAGGACTATCGAACCGAACCCGCTTTTAAATTACAAGGGTCCTATCGGGACATGAATAAGCTGACGGAAAAAGTAGTGCCTATTATGAATGACGAAGAGTTGCAGACTCTTATCCTGAGTCACTATGAGAGTGAGGCTCAAACCTTGACGACTGCTGCGGAGGCGAATTTGCTAAAGTTCAAAGAGTTAACAAATAGGATGGATAAGGAAGATGCTATCCGTTGGGAAGCCATTAAGAAAACCTTTGCGAAGAATAATGTCCTTCGAAATTTGAATTCGGATGATCCGATGGCGCAGGTCTTGGAGCAGGTGACGGCCTTTACGGATGGCGTGGAAGGGATTCGCGATGTTTTGGGGATGATTGTTTTGTCTCGTGGGGAGGAGACGAGGGGCTCGGAGTAATGGCTGAGATGACAGTTGAGGTGTTTGGCTTATCGGGGACGTTTCGTTATATTTGGATGGTCTTAGATGTGGGACTTTTCAAATAAAAAATTTCTAGGAATATTCAGATTTCTAGGGGCCTCAATACAAAGTTGATATGAAATACTTATTCTTCCTCATAAGCTTTTTCTCCGTAGCCAGTCTTTTGGGGCAGTCTGAATGCTCTGTTCAAATATCGGGAGGCTCTTTTCAGGATGGTACTTTTATCGGAAATGAAACTGTCACTATTAATAATGAGTATACCTTTCCGGTGGAAGATTTGAAAAAAATACTACAGGAAATTGAGGCTTATGAAAAGATTAGAGATGATGCCGTTTTGGCTCAGGCAGTGGCAGAGGAAAGAATTATTGCCGCTCAAAAAGCAGAAGAAAATACGGAAAGTATTCAAAGAGAATTGTTAGAGGAAAGAAAACAATTAGACATTACTACTCAAAACTTAACAAAGAATAAACAAGATTTTAAAAATGAAATTGATGAAATCATAAAAGAATTTGAAGCTAGGTTAATCGAAAATGAAAGTGGTGTAAATTCATCGAATACCTCTGTTGGCGAATTTCAAGAAAAAATTGAAGCCTTGGAAAATAGAGCCAAAGCATTAATAGAAAGTACAAAGTGCATGGCCAATGATCATGAGGTCTATGCCGTTACGGATAAAGCAGGTAAGACCACATTCGGATTCTCCATTCAACAGTTGAAAGAAGACCCTAACTACTTAATTATTGAAGATCCAGTAGCCGGAATTTCTCTGGTGAAAAAATTCAATGTCTATGGATTTATGAATACCCAAGGAGAAGTACTTATTGAGTTTCAATATGATTTTGCGTATAGCTTTGTGGAAGGGAAGGCCTTAGTCAAAAAACACAATGTTTGGCAAGTGATTAATGAGAATGGGAGCACTTATAAAATGTTGTCTGAAATTAAAGCTGTATACCCTTTAAGCAGAAAATTATTTAAAGTTACTTTATCAAAAAGAGACGAAAATAATAAAATAAGAACTTATTGGAGATTGATCGATTTTAAGGGAAATAATATTTCTTCTTTATACAAGAGTATATCTATTATGAAGGGAAAAAAATTATTAAAGGTAGAGGACTACAAGCTTAGAAAAGGCATCTTAGACTTCAATGGAAGAGTGATCCTTCCAAAGAAATATATTAATATCGGTGATTTTAATGATCATGATTTATGCGTTTTGAGAGCTAGTTCTACCGAGAAATGGAAAGTCGGAGTCTTTCATCTAAGTAAGGGAATTCTACTAACTAAAAATAAAGGAAGCTTTAAGCTTTCTTCAAAAAATCTAATTTGGTACTCCCGCGACGATAATAAAAATGAAAACAAAAAATATACTTTACATGACGCTAATGCTAAAAATCTTGGCTCCTTTGCAGCATATAAAGATTTTAATAATCATGGATTCGCCAGAGTTAGGGTAGGGGAATATTGGGGGATAATCGATACCAATGGTAAGGTCGTTATAGAGCCGACAATAAGTGAATTTCAAGATGTTTCTGATGATTATATAATCTCTTCCATAAAAAGAGAAAAGGCTCCGGAGGTATATGGAGTTATTAACTCCAAAACGGGTCGACAAATCTTAAGTCCCGTATATAAAAAAATCTTTCCTTTTATTGACTATAATTTTTTCATTGCTAAGGGAGTCGATAAAGAGAGCGAATTTGGAATCTATGATCTTTCAGGATTTAGAAGGTCAGGATTAGCCAATAACGCTTATAGGGGGTTTGAAGTGGAAGAAAAAGATAACTATTTGATCCTCAAGATCTATGAGGGTAAAAGAGACCTAATTGGTTTTATGGATAAAGAATCTTTACGCTTTTTTCATAAATGGCTTTTTTATACTTATAAGTTTTTTCCAAACGGGTTTACTGCTTATAACACACATGAAGGATATCCTTATAGTTGGTACATGGAAAAAACGAATTCAATAACAGGGAAAGTAATTATAGGCCCAGCAGGGGATATTCAATAC
>CAYQRA010000249.1:0-8852 GCA_964419315.1 uncultured Saprospiraceae bacterium
TTCTAGGTTAAGCGCCTCTTCATTTTTGGTATTTAAATTTCTGGAATTAAAGTTTCCTTTAAAGTAGGTACTACTTCCCAACTTAAGATTAATATCTCGGCCTCGCAGATTTTTGATTTTACCCAAAAGGCGGCCATCCATTTCTACAATCTCTTCTTGATTTTGTACAAAGAAAGCATTCTCCTTTAACTTCGGTGCGAAGACCATAATGTCTTTTACCGCTACTTTTGAATTATTAAAACGGCCATCCATAATGACTTTATTGGGAAAATCATTATAGTCATTATACTCCCTGTATTTAAACACCAAGGTATCTCCAAGAGTGCTATAAGGAGTCACCAATTGCATGTCATTTAGGGTCGTTTTCCGGTTGGAAAAAATGGCTTCTTTGGCGGTCAGATTATTTAAAACAAAACCACTTCCTTCGCGCAGAGAAAGCTTTTTCAGTTCCATGTTAAACACATCTTCGGTAAAGAAAAAATCTTCTACCTTGATTTGGATGTCTAAAACATCTAGGTGCCCAATATCCAAAATATCTGCTGGCGTGGTTTTTACTGGATAGCGTCGGTAATTGTGAAAAACAAAATGAGCATCATTTAAAGCCAAATCATCCATACTTATTTTCAACTCTTGGACGGTACTATCGCGTATGACAAACTCTTCTTTAACTTCTCCATCTACGGTGACGGTAGTCATCACTACCGGAGCCAATTTTTGCGGATACAAATCATAGGCAACATCAGGAAGTTGAATATTGGTTTCTTTAATTTTGATAAAATTCTCTACTAAATTTATTTCCTCAATCAAAATCTCTCCTTCGGGCACAAAGACATCCAATTCCAAACCCCGCATCATATCTTTATTATAGAAGCGAAGATTTTTTAAATAAATCCCATCGACCTCTAAAAATACAGGTTTGCCCTTTTTGTTGTTAGGATTTTGTTTTTGAGAAGCAGTTAGGAAATCAAGAATAAACTGTAGGTTATTGGTGGGTTCGTGTTCGTTGCGATGAAGATTGATTTGCGCATCAGTGAGGTAAATATTATTGATGTCATAGCGATTGCCCAAAATGGAAAGCAGGCTAATATTCATATCCGCTTTTAGTTCATGACTGTAGAGCAGGGTATCCCCTTCTTGATCGGCAATAAACAAGCCTTCCAATAATAATTTATCGAAAAAATCAATTTCCACATTATTGATAGAAACTTGGGTATTGAGTTCTTCAGAAAGATAGGTGGTTACTTTTTCAGAAAGGTATTGTTGGATTCTGCCATTTTGTAACAAAAACCAAATCAGGACTAGCAATAGAACAATAAACAACAGCATGTTTCTGAAGAATCTCCAGAAAAAGTTGAACCGTCTTCGCCGCTGTAGCTTTTCGAAGAACTGATCAATCTGTGGTGAATTATTACTCATTTTATATTAAAAACCTTCTTAATTATTTGATCTCTAAATCATTACCAGACAATCTGCTCAATTTAGGCATTTTA
The DNA here is from genome assembly GCA_964419315.1 of uncultured Saprospiraceae bacterium. Taxonomy (GTDB): domain Bacteria; phylum Bacteroidota; class Bacteroidia; order Chitinophagales; family Saprospiraceae; genus CALLVY01. Next base: position 1,491 of record CAYQRA010000249.1, read on the forward strand.
TCTAGTTAATAAAACTTATAAAATAAGGAAATTCCGCCTAAGAAAAGTTGCTTTAACGAATAATTAATGCGGATATGACCAAAAGCGACTCGGTGATAAAAAATTCAAACCAAGAATTAACCTTTAAATAGGTCCAATCGCTTGTAAAGGCTAGCATTTTGATCTATTTATTCTGCCGTCAAAAAGGCTTTTACCCGCAATTCGGACCAATAGTAACCATTGCCTTTGAAATAAACAAAACCGACATGTCCACCATGTTTGGGTGTTTCTAGGTATAAAAAAGGATTTTCTTTCGCCAATTCATAAGGATAACAGGCTTTACTGAGAAAACTATCGTCTAGGGCATTGAGCAATAAAGTGGGAATTTTGATAGAGGGCAAAAATTGTAAACTACTGGAGCGCGAATAATAATCATTGGCACTGGAGAAACCGTGGATGGGAGCGGTGGCCGCTCCATCAAACTGGGGAAAATCGCGGGATTGAGCAACAGCTTCCAAGTCAATATGATCGGGTAAAAGGTGACGCTTAGCCAGGGTTTTTTCTTTTAGGGTAGCTAAAAATCGGCGAAGGTAAATTCGATTTTCCAATTTCGAAATTTCAATACAACTACTTTCCAAATGCACTGGAACAGAAATCCCAATCGCTTTTTTGATTATTGGGGAAATCTTATCCCCTCTTTCGCCTACATATTTTAAAGCAACATTCCCTCCCAAACTAAAGCCCACCAAGGCAATCTCTTCATAAACGCCAGATGCCATAATCTTTTGCAAAACCCAATCTAAATCTTCGGTCTCTCCACTATGGTAAGCACGCGAAACCAAATTGGCTTCGCCACTACAGCCTCTAAAATTTAAACCTGCTGCATCCCAGCCTGCTTCATTCATGATCTTTACAATTCCTCGCACATATGGCCGATCAGCACTTCCTTCCAAACCGTGTAGTACCAGCACTAATTTTCGAGCGCCAATTTTGGACCAATCCAAATCCAAAAAATCACCATCTGGAGTATGGAGTCGCTCTCGCTGGTAGTCAACCGCTGGGTTTGGCCGAAACAATCCGGCATAGGTCGTTTGGAAATGACAATTCCGCAGAAGTAAAGGTGGCTTAAAAGGTGGTGCGTCGACAATCGGCATGGAATAGTTATAGCTTTGAATAAAAGACTTGGAAGCTGCAAAGAACGAAGATTTTGCATAGAATATCAAAGCTTCTGGCAATTTTTACAAATATATTAAAAGGAAGCCTTGCGCTATTCCTTTTTGAGTAATCAGAGGAATATCAAAACGGATAATAAAAAAATCCTGATGACAGTTTGGAACTGCGATCAGGATTCCTGCTTGTCAGATTTTTAGATTTAAAACTGCTCTAAAAATCTGGCGCTAAATTTATGCTTTGCTATAAGAAATCAACTTTCCCAGAGTCTAGATTATAATAGGCTGGGACGATTTTTATAGAATCATTTGCTACTGCATTTCTAATAATTTCAGAACGATTACTCAATTCGGCAACCGTCAATTCTGCGTTTTTCTTTACCACATCTGCAATACCTGCATCTGCTCCGCTGGCACTTATTGCAGGAGTGATATGGGCCAACAAATGGTTCAAATTATAACCATTATCCCCACCGCCCACTGCGGCAGTAACAGCACCACAACTTTGGTGACCCAATACCACGATTACCTTTGAACCACAATGCGCTACGGCATATTCGATACTCGCTACCGATGAAGTATTGGCGATATTTCCAGCTACCCGAACCACAAAAAGTTCTCCTAAGCCAGCATCGAAAGCCAATTCTGGAACGACTCGACTATCTGCACAGCTTAGCACAATAGTATGTGGTTCTTGACCTTTGGTTAGGGTATCTCTTCTGCTACTATCTTGTAATTTTCCATCTAATTTATCAGCGATAAATCTTTCATTACCGTCGGTTAAACGTTGGATTATTTGTTCTATATTCATTTTCTCTATAATTGTGAGTTAAAAAATTTGAGCAATTTATGCCTGCCTGCCGGCAAAGACAAGGTTCCTTAAGGAATGGTTTTTCCATCTCCGTATTGCGAGGGAGTCCTTGGATCTATTTCGCTAACAAAATGCAATGCTTTTCGATCTGCCCATGCGTAAAATTAATAAAATTGCTTAAATCTAATAAACAGGGTACAAAGATTATGGCTTTTTCACCTTTCCAATAAGTTTTTACAGGAAAAAGTTTGGATTGGTTTTTCCTTTTTCCAGTTTTCAACTTGCAGGATTTGTAATCCTGAATGCTCGATGTCTTGAAGGCATGCACAATATTTACGGGCAATTTGCTGCAAACGCTTTGGGGAACTAAAAGGAGCTACCTTTATTTCAGAGAAAGCCCAATCATCGATGATCAGGTAACAAGTATCTTGTGAGTCATTATTAGAGGAGACGCATTGTATCTGTTGATTGGTAGATTCATTCAGGACCGGAATATACTCTTGATGGCTGTATAAAATTCCTTCCATGTTATTTCCAGCGTACATGGTGAAGGAAAAATTGCTTGGCCATAAATTCAAAGAATAAAGAAGGGGCATTACCCCTAACAGAAGAAACGGGATACTCCCTATTTTAAAATCTTTGAACAACTTGACGAAAGAAGGAGCTTCTTCTTCCTTGTTCCAATACAGCAAAAAAAGCCAAGCCATCATCATCAAATTCCAAGGCCATACTACTTCGTTCCAATCTTGCCCAAATGGGCCTAAAAACAACAAGATGGTCAAATGAAAGATAAATCCTGCTAGCACCAAAACTTTCCGGCCTTTCCCCATCCAAAGTCCAACCGCTAGACTCAATTCAAAAAAAATCGAAGCAATTATCAATCCGGTAAAATTTGACCAAGACTCCGTCCAAACAAAGGTTTCCATAAACCAAGGAAAAGTCTCTGCAAAATAATATCCATTGATTTTATAAATGCCTGCCCAGAAATAAATAAAGGGAAATAGAAATCGTAGACTTGGTAAAACCCACTTCTCCTTCCGAGTCCCCTTGAAAGCTAAAAGTCCCAGCAATAACCATTGAAAATAAAACCAAACTTGGCCTTTGCTTAGGTCCAAAAACATAGCCAATGAAGCAGCTCCTAAAAACAGCCCAAAACTCCACTTGTTCTGCCAAGCCAAAGCCAATAATAGCAAAGCAAAAGAAAGAGAAGCAGATAAGATCGTATTGACTAGTGGAATACTCGGAAAAAAATCAAAGACCGGAACAAAAGGGTATGTTCGCTCTCCAAACCAGAGTGGATGGGTTAAATAAATTTGTACCAAAAGACAAAGTGCTATGATCTGGACAAGCCGAGTAAGAACCTTGTCTTTTGATATCGTCATTTGAATAAGGGCCAATCAGTAAAGTAAGGTAGAAAAAAGATTAGGGCATCATGGTTTCAAAAGCCACAATCTTTACTGCTTCGCCCCACATAAAAACGGACATTTCTTCTCCTGCAGCAATCACTTTAATAGAAACTTCTTTGCCCTCGTATTTCAATTGATTGGGCATATTAACGGGCCGGTATTCTTTGCCATCTTGACCAATTATTCCCCAAAATCCAGGGCCAATACTTTGGTAGGCAACACTTCCTTTTACTGATTTCATAGGTGTTAAATTTTATTCGCTAAATTGATTCTTGGAAATCATCGATTTTTAAACTCCATTTGAATCATAAATATCGATTTCCAATCGCCTTACAAAGTTAAGTCTTTCTGGAAGGAATGCTAAATTTAGAAGAGGTCTACATATAAAAAATAAGCGCTTTGATCGAAAAACGCTGAGTAAAACCTAGCAATAGAATTTTACTCAGCGTTCTTTGTTCTCAGTTCTGCGGACAAATACCTACCATAAAAATTATGGTTCTTGGACAAAATTATTGGAAAGTATAATCCAGAATAATTAGATCATCGGATATCGAAACTGTTTTTGACTTTGTAGCTACGATTTCATCGTCTACTGATATTTTGAGCTCTACGTCATAAGTTGCGCCGGGATTAGGATTAGGCTCGACCACTACAGTGTTATCTCCATCGAAGGTTAATTTTAAATAAGTTCCTAATTCAACCTCTTGCCGCGCATAAGTAAAGCTATATGGAAATTTAGGAAAATCCTCAACCGTTTCATTATTAAAGGTTCTTTCTACATACCCTACTTTATTTTTGGTAGTCGTTATTTCGTACTTGATATTTACAGTCTTTGGATAAACGCTTGTGGGATCTTCTGTTTTACAAGCATTCAGTGCAAAAAGAGGTAAAGTCAATAAAAGGAAAAGATACTTTTTCATGCTTAAATAGTATTGTGAATTAATCGGATCACAAAGATAAGCAAATGAAATAAAAAGTAAAGGTCTGTTAAGAACACAATTTTACTTTCCGGTTTTTTATTTACAAATCTTAGGCAGCGAACTATTTAGCTTTTTTCTAATTTTTATCTACCAAAGTTTGAATGGCTTTATTCAAATTTTGAATCAAATCACCTTGTTGGCTAACCACATTTTGGAGTTGTTTCAACTCCTCTTCCATATTGCTTTGGAGGTTTTGTGGAGAAGGTAAGAAAGGACTAATTTTGGCGCGAACATACCACATTTCGCGAATGTCTCCAATGTTCACATTATAGGCTTCGTAATAAGAATTATCAGAATGCAATTCCAATTGTTTCCGCTCTTTCAAGCGATTATAAACTCGCTTAACGACTACATCTCCACGAGTCACTACCACATAAACATAATTATCTTTTAAAGAGGTTTCCCAAAGCGTCGGTTCGATAAAACTACAAACCACTTTATCCCCTTCAAAAAGCGTTGGTTCCATACTATCTCCCGCTACATCAAAAGAACGATGAGTACCGACTTTATATTTATAGTCTGGTAGAGTAAAAGTAGGAAGATCTTGAATAAAGGTTGGGTCTGGTAATTCTCCCGCATAACCCGCCTGAGCGGGTACCGGTACGTGTACAATGCGTTCGTCTTCATGCGAATTGGTAACGATCGTCAAAACCCTAAAACTGTGATGATCCTCTTCGGTCATAAACATGGGCCCCTCCCCAGTATAGATATACACTGGATTGATTTGATACAAATTCACCGCTTTTCGCAAAAGCTCAATCGTAACATCTCTTCTTCCTTTCAGTACTTCTGAAAGACTTTGCGGCAGATAATCTAGACTTATGGCAAATTGACGGCTCGAACGAACGCGATTTTCTTCTCGGAGTTTATTATGACAAAGGATAAAACGCTGTGTGACGATATTACTAGAACCCATTTTTGTGTTTTATTAATCAGAAAGGGAGCAATATAGACATTTTGTACATTAAATGCGTAAAAAGTGGAATAAAATATCCAAATAAGTGATACTTTTTGTCACGTATTTAATGATATTTGCGGACAAAATGGGAAAGAAATGGGAAGGATTAGCCACAGAAAAACGACTAGATGCTGTTGAAAATAAAGATTTGGAAGGAAAGACGATCGGGCAAATGGCCCCTAAAGCCTTTCCTTCCAAATGAATTTAGCGAATCAAACGGTTTCCTTTTTTATAGCGAATCACTCTCGCATCTGGGTAACGACTCAATAAAATATTGGTCAAAAATTTATTGGCATCTCGCCAATCTTCAAATTCGCCCATGAGATAGGCATAAGAACCATCTTTCTTTTGTTCCATCGTAATATTGCCATGCTTGGAGAAAATAGCATGACTGGCAGGCAATTCAAATGGAGCATTAAAAAACTCAATTCGATAGCCCGTGTAAGCTGCTGGCATCCGCAGCACTCGGCCTTTCAAACGATTGGGACTCACCACCGGAACTTCCGAAATAATTTTGGAATTGCTTCCCCCAATATCTGCCGTAATAGATTCTTCAAACCCTTCGGGGGTACTAGAAAAATCAGCCGGCGTCAATTCTTCTTCTGTTTGGGGTTTATAAGGTTTCCTCGTTCCGGGTCTAGCCGTAGTAGTGCTCACCGTTGGAGGTCCAGAAACGACCGGTGTAGAAGGAGGAGTATTCACCCTTGGAGTCGGTTTTGGTTCCACTCTAGGCTTAGGTGGAGTAGTCACTATATTTGTGGAAGGCGAAGCTGGAACATATACAGGTGGTTTTTCCAAATCCACAAGAGGTTTGGATGGACTGGGCTGTGGTGTACTGACCACTGGTTCGCTTGCTTTTGGAGCAGTATAAGCTACTGTTTTTTCTTTTTCCAACTGTTGCGCTAAATCCGCAGGAACTTCCCCACTTTCTGGAACTCGATAGACTTCAGATTCTCCAACTTCCGCCAACATTTTCTCAAAATTCTCTGCTTCAATAATTTCTGCCAAACTTTTATTAGCATAGGGATCATTACTCAAAAAGCCAACGATTTTTAGTTCTGTTCTTCTATTGATCTCATGCTGTTGTTCGCGGCACTTTACATCATTTTTACATTTATTAATGATCTGCGTTTCGCCATAGCCCTTGGCAGAAACTCGATGCTTCCCAATACTACTATTGTCCAAAATATATTGTACCGCAGAACGCGCTCTACGCTCAGAAAGGCTTAAGTTATAACTGTCTCTTCCTCTTGAATCTGTATGAGAGCCTAATTCTACCAAAAGACTAGGATTGGTATTTAATACCGTAATCAACTTATCCAATTCTGCTGCCGCATCTTCGCGGATTTCATCCTTATTATAATCGTAATAAATATTTTCTACCTTAATTCCTTTCCCCACTTCAATCGGTAATAATTCTACGTTTGCCAAAAGGGTCCCCATACTATGCCCTTCTGTTAATACATCCGACGGACGCACATTTCCCACCCCTTCGAAACAAAGAATACATCCTTTTACATTTACAAAAGCTTCCAATCTTTTATTGAAAAAACCTTTTTTTCGAATCATTACCGTGTAATGGTTCCCTTGTTCAAAATGGGTCTTAAAAGTAGGGTTAGGATGATTCTCTAAAACGATGACTTCTTTTTCTGTGGTATTATTATAAACATCAATACGAGCACCTTGAACAGCATCGGCAGGCATATTTTCGCCAGACTTCTCTGCAATGGTTACATCGAATATATAACCGGGTTTTCGTTCCATCCTAGCTTTAAAAAAAATCTTATCCCCCGGATTTTTGCCAACGGAAGAGATGATTTCTTCATAAGTATTAAACAAATCCTTCTCAATACGGACCAAAAACGTTCTACCTATAGGAAGCTGAACTTTGGCCACTCCTTTCATATCTGTCGCCGTTTGGTGCAAGACCGCTTTGGTATTATTATCTAAAACGGTCAATTTCGCCAGATTTAGGTAACCACGGTTACCGTCTTCAAAAACATATCCTTCAAGGGTTACTTCCTGGGAAAATCCAGTATTTAGGGAGAATAGTAGGCTC
>CAYQRA010000250.1:0-8851 GCA_964419315.1 uncultured Saprospiraceae bacterium
CCAATCTTCCCGTTACCGTAAAAACCCGATTGGGTTGGGACGACAATACCAAGTACATCGAAGAAGTGGCCGAAAGATTACAAGATGTCGGGATTAAAGCCTTGAGTATCCACGGTCGGACTCGAAAGCAAATGTATAAAGGCGAAGCCGATTGGACATTGATTGGCAAAATCAAAGAAAATCCCAGAGTTCAAATTCCTATTTTTGGCAATGGCGATATCAATAGCCCAGAAAAAGCCAAATTATACCGAGAAAGATATGGCGTTGATGGCATCATGATCGGAAGAGCTAGTATTGGTAATCCTTGGATATTTAGAGAAATTAAGCATTATTTTGCTACCGGAGAAATCCTAGATCCACCGACCGTTGCCGAGCGAGTAAAAGCAGCAAAGCAGCACCTCAAACATTCTATCGAATGGAAAGGTCAAACTTTGGGAATCTTAGAAATGAGAAGGCATTATACCAATTATTTCCGTGGCTTTCCAAATGTAAAACCCTATCGCGCCAAACTAGTGACTAGTTTTGAACCGGAAGAGTTGAATGCGGTGATGGAAGAGATTGGACAAGTATATGGCCCCAATGCTGTTTTAGAAAGAAGAGGAAATCGTTAAGTACTGTTTAAAATTAGAGTCTTCATCGGACTTATTTTTGACTAAGCACTTAAGGAAAGCTTCAATCATTTAAAAGAAAAAACAAAGGTACTTTGGTATTTGATATTCAGAAGCACGAAAGGAAAATTTTTGGCCTAATTCAGCAGACCTCTGAGGAATTGGGCTTCCCTGTTTATGTAGTCGGGGGCTATGTTCGAGACCGACTTTTGGGACGGCAGTCCAAAGATATGGACATCGTTTGTTTGGGGTCGGGAATTGAATTGGCGCGAAAATTAGCAGAGAAATTACGCCCCATTCCAAGAGTTGCTTTTTACAGTCGTTTTGGTACGGCCATGATCAAGCACAAGGATTTGGAAATCGAATTTGTCGGAGCTCGTAAAGAGTCCTATCGACATGATTCGCGCAAGCCCATCGTAGAAGAAGGGAGTTTGGAGGATGATCAAAACCGTAGAGATTTTACGATCAATGCTTTGGCAGTTAGCCTCAATGCACAAAATTTTGGAGAAATCATTGATCCTTTTGGTGGCTTGCATCACTTAGAAGAAAAATTAATCAAGACTCCTCTCGAACCGGGGAAAACTTTTTCGGATGATCCGCTACGGATGATGCGGGGCGTTCGGTTTGCAACCCAATTGGGTTTTCGAATTGATGAGGATACTTTAAAAGCTTTGTCCAAATACAAAAATCGACTCAATATCGTTTCGATGGAACGCATCACTGGGGAGCTGAACAAAATTATGCTAGCGGATAATCCTTCGGTTGGTTTTAAATTATTATTCAATAGTGGTTTGCTCGAAGTCTTTTTCCCAGAAATGGTTGCCTTATATGGAGTCGATATTCGCAATGGAAAAGGCCATAAGGATAATTTTTACCATACCTTGGAAGTCCTCGATAACCTCTGTCAAAATACCAAAGATCTTTGGTTGCGTTGGGCGGCTGTTTTGCATGACATTGCCAAGCCACCCACGAAACGTTTTGACCCAGATCATGGCTGGACTTTTCATGGACATGAAGCCTTGGGAGCAGCGATGGTTCCTCGGATTTTTCGGCGACTAAAATTGCCGATGGATCATAAAATGAAATATGTCCAAAAATTAGTACGATTACATTTGCGTCCGATTTCTTTGACCAAAGAATCTATCACGGATTCTGCGATTCGCCGTTTGCTATTTGATGCTGGAGAAGATCTGGAAGATCTGATGATGCTTTGCGAAGCAGATATTACGTCCAAAAATCCGAAGAAAGTGAAGCGTTATTTGGAGAACTACGAAATGGTCAGAGCCAAATTGAAGGAAGTAGAGGAAAATGATAAAATCCGCAATTGGCAGCCGCCAATAGATGGAGAAACCATTATGAAAACTTTCGGTCTGACGCCTTGTAGGGAAGTTGGCTTGATCAAAACAGCAATCCGAGAAGCGATTTTAGAAGGGGATATTTCCAATGATAAGGAAGCGGCTTATCAGTTTATGTTGGACAAAGGCCGCGACTTGGGTTTCACAGCGTTATAAAAAGGCGAGTCTCATTTTACGAACAACTTCAAATACAAAATCACAAACTAGAAAAATAAACCATGCTAAAAATAACCAAAATATTTGCAGTCCTTGCGACCCTATTTGCACTGACCACCACTTTTTCTTGTAATAATAATATTGAATGTAGTTTTGATGCAGATCAGGATGTTATTACCAAATACCTTGCGGATAATAACCTGACCGCTACAAAGACAGAATCTGGTCTACATTATATTATAGAAAAAGAAGGATTGGGAACTCTTTATCCAAATATAAACTCTACGGTTGGAGTCAAATACAAAGGGTATTTTACAGATGGTGTCGTCTTCGACGAAAATGCTCAAGGGACGGAGTTTACGGTAGGTCAAGTCATTGCCGGCTGGCAAGAAGGTTTGACCTTGATGAAAAAGCAAAGCAAAGCACAGTTTTTTATTCCTTCTTCCTTGGCTTATGGAAGTCGAGCAGTCGGAGGTATGGAGGGGAGAGAGTGTTCCGTTATTATTTTTGATGTGGAATTGGATGATTTTCAATAAATCAATTCTTTGAAGGATTAGGGAGACGCTTAGTCGTCTAACCTGTTTTTTAGAAAAGGCTTTTTGCTAAATTTTTTTAGTAAAAAGCCTTTTTTAATTCCCGGCCATTGAGGTGCTTTTTTTCTGTAGCAAATGATTGATCAATGCCTAAGAATCAAACAGCTTCTTAGAATCCTAAGACAAAAAGGCAATCAAAACTCCAGCCGCCACCGCCGATCCAATCACCCCAGAAATATTACTCGACATGGCATATTGCAAAATGTGATTTTTAGGATCGTGCCGCAATGCAATCTCATTCGCTACCCGCGAAGCCATCGGTACTGCACTCAATCCTGTCGCACCAATCAATGGATTAATCTGCTTCTTGGAAAAGAGATTATAACATTTGACAGCTATAATTCCTCCGAAGATTGAAATCGCAAAAGCGACAAACCCACCGACGACAATCAAAAGTGTTTCGGAATTCAAAAAAGTAGATGCCGTCATGGTCGCACCAACGCAAAGTCCCAAAAATATCGTAGCCGTATTCATGATCGTTTCAGAAGCAGCAGTAAATAAGCGATTGGTGTCAGTCCCAATTTCTTTTACCAGATTGCCAAATAATAACATGCCTACTAAAGGTACCGAAGTGGGCACCAAAAGTGCCACGATAGTCGCGAGGACAATGGGAAAAATGATTTTGACTGTTCGTAGGTTTTTGATCTTTATTTTATTCGGATATTTTTTCTCCTCTTCTTTCATATTGATCTTGAGTTCTTTTTCCGAAACGGTCCAGCGGACCACCAAGGGAATAATCACAGGAACTAAAGCCATATAAGAATAGGCCGCTATTGCTATGGGGCCCAATAGATGAGGAGCGAGAACAATCGCGGTATAAATAGCCGTGGGGCCATCTGCTCCACCAATGATTCCTAGTGCTCCTGCTTCTTGGATCGTAAAGCCCAAAAAGAGCGCAGAAATAAGCACCGTAAAAATACCGATCTGCGCGGCCGCACCAAAGAAAGCCAAGCGTAAGTTTCTCAGCATAGGACCAAAGTCTGTCAATGCGCCAACTCCCATGAAAATCAGCGGTGGTAATAAGCCCGTTTTGATTAAGGAATAATAGAGCATGTTCATAATGCCATAATCCTTCGCAATTTCGATCAAGGTCAAATGCATGATATCATTCTCAGGAGTAGAGGCAACGACATCCATCCCACCACCGGGAAAGTTGGCCAATAATACCCCAAATGCAATCGGTACCAAGAGTAAGGGTTCATACTTTTTTTGAATACCCAAATAAAGTAAGACTAGCGCCAACAAAAGCATGAGCAAAGTAGCAGGGGATTCGATGAGTTCCCCAAAGGCAGTCATGTCATATATTTTCTGGAGGATTTCCATAGTGTGTTTTTCGTTTACAACCTTTCGGTGAATAGCTGTCCCGCAGATCTTGCAGAATTACTTCGTGAAACTTCTCTGTCGGTTTCACAGACTTTTTACGCTGGCCCGTGATTTCCGTGGAATCTGCAAAACCAAATTTGGAGATTCATCAAGTAAACCTGAGGGATACAAAACGCGGATTACTGAATTCTTAAAATAACGTCATCCTCTTCAATCTCTTCTCCATGTCTGGCCAGAATTTCCACAACGGTTCCTTCTTTATCTGAGGCAATGGCATTGACGACTTTCATCGCTTCTATGTAAGCAATCGTAGTTCCTTTTTGAATGGTATCTCCGACTTTGATGGGAATTTCACCGGATTCTCTTGTCAAGAAAAACTTACCTTCCAAGGGCGCAGTGATTTCTTCCATTGGAAGGGTATTGCTATTCCCCGCACTGGCAGTCGCAGTCGGAGCGGAAGCAGGAACTGCTGCGCTAGAAGGGACTACTTCCGGAGGGTTTGGAGTATTTTCATCGTAGGATACTGAGACTTTGTATTCTGCTCCGTTGACATTTATATTCATGGTCTTGGGCTGCGGATTCCCATTCGTACTTGCTGGTACAGAGACATTATTGGCTGGTATTGCAGCACCTGCTTTTTTGGCTTTTCTTTTTTCTAAGTCTGCTAAAAATGCCTTTTTGGCTTTGCCAGATTTGTAATCTTCATATTGCGTGGGATGCATGGCGTACTCCATTAGTTCTTCGTCATCTTCTCCGTAATCCCAATTGTTTTGATCCATTTTCGCGGCAAAGAGTTCTAGTTCATCAGGGTATAAATCCTGAGGTTTGCCACTGAAGAATTCTCGATTTTGTGCTTTGGCAAGACCTTGGATTTCTTCGCCTAATGGGCCTGGTAATTGTCCAGAACGACCTAGGAGCATCCCCCAAGTATTTTCGTCGAGCATAGACCAGCGTTCTCTGCCTTTGGTTTTTTGCATGACGTTCATCAGTGCAGCATTTTTTACATACTGGCTAAAAGGCGTTACTAAAGGCGGATAGCCTAATTTGGGCCATACATATTCTACTTCTTCAAACAATTCTAATAATAGATCTTCTTGTTTTTTTAGGGGTTTATTTCTTTTGTCAAGCCATTTATTTAAGCTCTTTAAATTGCTTTCTAAATCAGCCATCAAACTCCCCATCATACCTCCCGGAAGCCCTGGTCCGATGAGCAAAGAATTCATTTTGCGATTGAGTGGATTGATATAATGTCCCAAAAAGTCGTCGATAAATTCTTGGGTTAGATTTCGAACTTGCATGTAAGCTTTGCGATCGATATCTGGAAGGGAAAAACCTGCATCGCGGAGCATTTCATGAATGGTCAGCAAGTCGGCATGTCCAGTACCCCATGAAAGTGGATCCATTCCAACATCAATAATATCCGCCCCGTTTCTAGCGGCCTCCAAAGAAGAAGCGACAGAAAATCCTGGAGTAGAATGACCGTGGTATTGAACCAAAGTATCTGGATGTCGATCTTTGATTCCCTTGATGATTTTGCCAACGGAGACCGGTCGGCCAATTCCAGCCATATCTTTGATGCAAATTTCTTGGGCCCCCAAAGCGATGTATTTATCTGCTAAGTCGACATAATAGTCGACGGTATGAATAGGAGAGAAGGTAAGACTCAAAGCACCTTGGGCAATCATGCCCGCTTCCTGAGCAAAAAGAAAAGAGTTCTCTAAATTTTGAGGATTATTGAGGCCGTCGAAAGAACGGGAGATATCGGTTCCTTGTTTCTTTTTTACAATAAACATTAAGCGACGAATATCTGCAGGTACGGGCCGCATTCGCAATCCATTCAAACCTCTTTCGAGCATTTGGGTTTGAATGCCTGCATCATTAAAAGGTTGGGTCCATTCTCGGACTGCCTTATTGGGGTTTTCTCCAAAGAGGAGGTTGATTTGTTCAAAGCCACCACCATTTGTTTCTACTCTGGCAAAGCATCCCATATTGATGATGGGTTCGGCTACTCTTTTTAATTGGTCAACTCTTGGTAAATATTTTCCTGAGGACTGCCACATATCTCGATAAACGAGGCATAATTTAATTTCCTTTCCCATTTATTATTTTACGTTTGGTTTAGTTATTTTGGTTAGGTTCGGCTTTTGAAATACTATTGTTTAGGTTCAATTTTATCGACTCGGCCACTACCCCCCGTGACATTTTCTACCGCTGCCACAATAGCAGCTACTATCGTAGGCGACAAATTTTCTTCTTTAGGAATTGGAGGGACTAGTGGGGAAACAGGACTTTTGCTAAGTACAATTTCTGGTGCAAAGTGATTAACTAGACGGATCAAAAGGCGTCCTGATAATACGACTAGGCTCAGAATGACAAATACGGTGGCCATTCCGACGAACATCACTAAAATTGCGGTATCAAAATCTGCTGGCATCTTTGTTTTCTCAATTTTTGATAAAAAGTTTTCAGGAAGAATTTATCTTAAAATTTTCCTTCTTTCATTATTGAAAAATCCGAAATAAAATGACGGAAATTTGTTTAAATGCTTTGGTTTAGTTCTGCGTAAATTAAAACAAACTTACTAAAAACTAGGTATGTCTGTACAGAAAAAATTGCTGTAATTGCACCTTCGGATAAGAAAACTGCTTTCTAGAGAAAATTCGCTGGATTTTTTCCGGATTATGGCGTTTTTTCGAGCAATTTCCCTTTTTATTTGGAGGAGAATGGCTACTAGCTATATCCAATCGTGGACTATTTTTGACCATTAATTAGAGTATCTTGATTTCTTTATTTAGTACGGTTTAAAAAATAAAATCTCTGGTGGATTTTTACATTTATTATAAAACCACCTCCTTTTTTAGTTGTTAGACATTTAAGCTAATTATAAAACGGCAAATTTATTTTTTCAAGGGTACTTAATTAAAAGTTTAAGCCCTATCTTGGCGCAAATTTTCCAACTAGATTTAATTCCCGTCATTAGATTTTCTACATTCAAATTCTTTGTTTATGAATCATACGCTAAAAGTTTTTAAGTTCGGTGGAGCTTCTATTAAAGATGCCGCTGCCATCAAACATGTAGGAGCTATTCTTCAAAAATACAAAGACCAAAAAATATTGATTGTCGTATCTGCGATGGGAAAATCGACGAATGCATTAGAACAGATTGTCAATGCGCATGCTGCTAAGAATGGAAAGGCCTTTGAACTATTGGAACAACTAAAGCAGCAACATTTTGGAGTGATGGCAGAGCTGTTTGAGGAACAAGAGGAGGTCTTTGCACAGGTCAATGATACTTTTGTAGAAATTGAATGGGTTTTAGAGGAAGATCCACATGAGGATTATGACTACATGTATGATCAAGTGGTTTCTGTTGGGGAATTGGTGTCTTCAAAAATCGTAGCGGCCTATTTGGCCAAAAGTGATTTAGCCACCCAATGGTTGGATGCCAGAGATGTGATCATCACCGATAATTTATACCGAGAAGGTTGGGTGCTCTGGGAAGAGACTTTGTCGAGAGCGAAGAAACATGCCTTACCCAAATTGGAAAAAGGAGGCTTTGTGTTGACCCAAGGGTTTATAGGAAGTACGACCGAGAATTTTACCACCACTCTTGGGCGAGAGGGATCGGATTATACTGCCGCTATTTTTTCCTACTGTTTGGATGCCAAAAGCATGACCATATGGAAAGACGTGCCTGGCGTTTTGACGGGAGATCCTCGTTTGTTTGATAATGTGACTAAAATAGATCGCATGTCTTATCGAGAAGCGATAGAGATGACTTATTATGGTGCCAAGGTCATTCACCCGAAGACCATCAAGCCTTTGCAAAATAAAACGATTCCATTATTGGTCAAATCATTTGTAGAACCAGAGGGGAGTGGTACTTTTATTTCTGGTGATGTGGAAGCGATTTATCCACCGATGGTTACGGTAGAACAAAAACAAGCGATTTTATATATTTCTACTCGTGATTTTTCTTTTGTGGCAGAACATCATTTGAGTCAATTGTTTAGTCTGATTGCCAAGCATAGACTGCAGGTAAATATGATGCAGAATACCGCGATTAGCTTTGTGGTATGTGTCAACGACATCGATGATCGGGTCGATAAGTTTAAAGAAAATATTCGGGAAGAATTTAAAGTTTTGGTAGACCGTAATTTAGAATTGATCACCGTGAGGCATTTCCAAAAAGACAATCTGAGAAAGGCAAAAATTGTAATCTTGGAAGATAGAGTAAGAGATCGAGTCCAAATGGTCTTAAAAAAAGTACCGCAAATGGAAAGAAAGGAACTTGCTTAATTCCATTCCAAATAATCCTTAAATATTTTAGCCTTTTCTCTTTAGAAATACTTTCTAGATTTGTCGATGCCCTACATTTTTTCCTTCTAAAAAATAGACTATAATTAATAGGAATACGGTTGTTCGCTATTACCTGCAGGTAATACGCGGATCTAAATGTAGGTCTCCAGACCGACACTACTTGTTTAGTTTTGAAGACATTTAGCTCAAACTACCCATTAGAAAGATGATAATACCTGAGTTTATCCCATAAAAGGTGTTAGGGTTTATTCTGATTTAATGTGATTTTTTGTAGATTTATTCTGTGGAATGCAACTTTTGGCATTTTTTATCGTTTAAAAAGGTATTGAAGAAAAATATTTAGGCAGTATTAGCTTGTCTGGTAGGAATTAAGTTCGATGCGAAGTGAGTTTTATTTATTTTTTAATAGAATACTATCAACGATTCCTTTCTCCGTGAATCTTATCACTGGATTTTTAAACTTTACCTTCTTTCCAGAAGTGAACTTGTCAAACCT
>CAYQRA010000251.1:0-8754 GCA_964419315.1 uncultured Saprospiraceae bacterium
GGCAATTTAATCCGATGGAGAGAATGCCGACTAGAATCTGCATAAATATTTGCTCGCCGAATAGGATCTTCTTCATAAGTTAGATTTGGATCTAAGGCTAGTAATTGGATGTCATCAATCCCATATTCGATTCTCTTTTTGGGCAAATATTGCTTGAGGTGTTTTTTATATTTCCTTTTGTTGATCGGTTTGGAAATGGTATTGACATCATCTAGAAAATTTCCGACGATCAAAAAACGTTGAGCCTTAGTGGCCGTAAATTCTTGTTCAACAGTGTACCATTCTTGCTCCAAAACTTTTTCAGGAATGGCTATTGACAAATGATCTTTGGGAAAACCATTGAGATCTACTTCTTTGGTCAAAATCAGGGTATCAGAAAAAGCAATTCCGATTTCCTTGATCCAAAATTGTTTGGGCTTGACTTTGAATTTAATTTTATATCGTTGGTCTTTTTCTAATGGATAGAGCAATTCTGTCTGCGCAAATTTTCGTTCATTCTTTCGCCCTAAATCAAAAAGCAAGAGCCGGACATACCTGTTGTTTGCTTTATCTTTGGTATAGCCAAATTGTTTCAGACTACTCGGCCTCCATCCTTTAGGGCTACATTCCTCCTGGTATTCTTTACAAATATTGACATCTTCAAAATCAGCATTGACAATCAGGTTTTGGGAGTAACTGATTATCGGATACAACAGTAAAAAGATAATTGAACTGATTTTTGACATAAAAAGAAAACTATTGTGGGAAACTTACTAAGACCTGATTTTCCCAATTTAGACCTGCTCTAATCCCCCAATTCCAATTGATCCTTTACCAAATTAAAATAAATCCCCTCTTGGGCAATTAACTCCTGATGGTTTCCAATCTCTTCGATATTGCCTTTATCCAGCACAATGATCTGATCGGCATTTTTCACCGTACTCAGGCGATGAGCTACCACCACAACGGTTTTGTTGGCAAAGAAATTGGCTAGGTTTTCAACAATTACTTTTTCATTTTTACTATCTAGTGCATTGGTTGCTTCATCGAAGAATAAAAAATTAGGATTTTTATAAACCGCCCGAGCGATCAACAAGCGCTGTCGCTGCCCTTGGCTAATGCCATTTCCTTTAGCGCCAATCAAGGTATTATAGCCCAAAGGCATGCCCTCGATAAACTCTTGGATATTGGCAATCCGTACCGCTTTTAATAATTTTTCTTTATCTATCTGCTCATCACTCTCCGTAATATTATTGGCGATGGTATCCGAAAAAACATAACCATCTTGCATCACTGCGCCACACTGCGCTCGCCACAAGCTTTTCCGAATACTATCCAACTCAATTCCACCGAGTCGGATGGATCCTCGCTGCGGTTTATAAAAACCGAGTAATAACTTTACCAAGGTTGTTTTGCCACTACCACTCATACCCACAATCGCCGTCACCTTACCTTCTGGGATGGCAACATTTACATTTTTCAAAACATCGTGATCCAATTGATTATAGCGAAAAGAAACATTCTCCAGCAGTAAATCTTTTCGTTCCGGAATGAAATCCAATTGATTTTCATCGGTTTCCTCTTCTTCCTTATTGTGAATTTCTCCCAAACGTTCCATACTAATTTTGGCATCTTGTGCCGTCCGAATAAAATCAATCATCCTTTGCAAAGGGCCATTTAATTGACCGATGATATACTGAACAGCCAACATCATCCCCAAAGTCATTTGACCTTCAATCACCGCTTTGGCAGCAATAAAAGAAATAATAATATCTTTCAATTGATTGATCGAGATCGCTCCTGTATCTTGGTATTGACTAATCATCAGGGAGCGGATATTGGCATGAAAAAGTCGAGCTTGAATTTGGGTCCATTGCTGCCGACGTTTGAACTCGCTATTTTGCAATTTAATCTCCTGCATTCCTTGGATCAGTTCGATCAAAGAACTTTGATTATTAGAAAGCTCATTGAATCGTTGATAATCAACTTCTCTCCTTTTTTTCAAAAAGATAAAAATCCATGAAATATAAACGATACTAGAAAAGAGGAAAACCAAAAAGATATGGAAATTATAAAACAACAGTACCACTCCAAAGACCAATAGGTTGACCACCGAGAAAATAATATTCAAAGTAGACCCAGTCAAAAAAGCTTCAATACGTCC
Organism: uncultured Saprospiraceae bacterium; assembly: GCA_964419315.1. Taxonomy (GTDB): domain Bacteria; phylum Bacteroidota; class Bacteroidia; order Chitinophagales; family Saprospiraceae; genus CALLVY01. Next base: position 2,144 of record CAYQRA010000251.1, read on the forward strand.
ATGATCACTGATGCGCTGTAAAATATCGCCAATCATCTTCGTATCAAAAAAGCCAATGGGCAGTTTCATCAATTTCGTTAGAAAATCAGAAATCAAAGAAATATTGATTCGTGTACTCACATGTAAGAGGATCCAACTTTGCAGAATATTGACCGATGTTTGTCCCGCAAAAATCATCAATTGCGCAAAAAGGATCAACCAGATAAAACCAATGTTTTGATTTTCAATACCTACATCAACAATCGACTGGGTAAGAAAGGGAATGATCAATTGGAAAATACTCGCAAGCACTAAACCAAGCAATAATTGAACAATTAATTTTCGGTAAGGCCGCAGGTAACCAAACAAAAATCCAAAACCGCGTTTGTCATTCTTCTCTCCTTCTTGCAAATAAAAATCAGGAGTCGTCCCAAGCAATAAGGCGATGCCTTTTCCAGCATCACTCTCCCAACTTTTCTGAAAAGATTTATGGTCAATTTTAAATCGGCCATCATTAGGATCTGCCACCCAGACGTATTTGTCGTTTTGTTTATAAACGACGACAAAGTGCTCTTGATTCCAATGTACAATACAAGGCAATGGGGCTTCTTGAAAAGAAGGGACTTCTTCTCCGCCATTTCTAAAAGGGACTTTTACCGCCATCGCTCGCAGGCCAATCTTCTCCGAAGCTTCTATGATTCCTTTTACAGAAACACCGTTGCGAGAGAAATAGCTATTTTCTCTAAGAAACTGCAAGGAATACCTTTTACCGTGGTATTCTGCAATCATCTTTAGGCAGGCCGGCCCGCAATCCATTTGATCCAATTGTCTGTAAAAGGGAAACCTCTTAATCATTTACACGGTGGTAATTATTCAATAGCCTTTGTGGCGGAAGGTGTTTTAGTTTTTGGTTCTCTGACAAATCCCGTGGTCAGAGAACGTAGTGTCTTTCGAATGTTTGCTTAAAGATACAAGGATTTGTTTATTTTTTGATTACTGTACCTGCAATATTCGATTTAGCGGTTGTTTTAAAATAGATTCGGAATACCTCCTCTAAACAAGCTCTACTTCCATTAACGATAGATAGGTGTTTTATATTCGATATTCCTAGCACTCTTCTGAAAAGCCTCCTTCATCCCTTGGCATTGGTGCCTCAAGTCCCTATCTTCACCCCTCAACAAATCCACCATCCATGCTCCGTATCGGATACGATGCCAAAAGGCTGTTTCACAATCACACCGGCCTAGGCAATTATAGCCGAACTTTGCTACAGGATTTGTCTCAATATTTTCCCCAATCAGAATACCACCTCTACAGTCCCAGCGCGCCCAATAATTCTTGGACCAGTGCTTTCCACGAATCCGATCATTTCCAAATCCATACTTCCAAGGCGGCCATCCCCGCGCTCTGGCGAAGCTCCGGAATCAAAAAAGATCTACAACAGGATGGCATCCAATTGTTTCATGGTTTGAGCCATGAAATTCCTTTGGGTTTGCAGAAAGCAAAAATCCCAAGTGTGGTCACTATCCATGATTTGATTTTTAAAAGTCATCCGCAGCTTTTTCCTTTTTTGGATCGACAAATTTACGATTGGAAATTTCGCTATAGTTGTGAGCAGGCTGACCGAGTAGTGGCCATTAGTGAAAGTACCAAGAAAGACATCATTCGCTATTATAAAATTGCACCAGAAAAGATCCAAGTCATTTATCAAACTTGCGATGAACAATTTAAAAAAGAGGTTCCGGCGGAGCGTTTGCAGGAAGTGCAAAAAAAGTATCAACTCCCACAAGAGTATTTACTCTATGTCGGTTCTTTAATTGAGCGTAAAAATTTATTGGGATTGATTCAGGGAATGGAATTTTTACCCGCTAGCTTGGAAGTCCCCTTGGTCGTTATCGGTAATGGGGCAAAATACAAAGCCCGTATTCAAAAATACTTGGCGGGGAAAGCGATGGAAAAAAACATTCTTTTTCTGGAAGATTTTCATTTCCCAGATCTGGCGGCGGTGTATACTTCTGCCTTGGCTTTGTGTTATCCTTCTTTTTATGAAGGCTTTGGAATTCCCTTGATTGAGGCTTTATTTTGTAAAACGCCAGTGCTGACTTCGCGGAGTTCTTCTTTGCCAGAAGCGGCAGGCTCAGGAGCCATTTATGTCGACCCCAATAATCGAGCATCGATTACCAATGGTTTAGAAAAATTATTGGATGATGATACTTATGGTCGACAGCTCGCCGATGCGGGCCATGCCCATGTCCAACAATTCCATAGCGCTCCTTTGGCTAAAGCGTGGATGAATTTATACGAAAATCTGGTCTAAGCAACAGAAAAAAAATGCTACTTCCTGATCACTGCGATCGCATCATCATCATAACTGCCCACATAAATATACCGACCATCTGAAGTCAAACTCAGCGACATCGCTCCATCTAGTCCACTGATTCCCAAATCATCATCTATCATTATTTCTCCTTCGCTCAGAGAACCAGTCGCAGAATTATAAGCATACTTGAAAAGAAAATTCTCCGTCACACTGGTTCCATACAAAGTGCTTCCATCCAAAGAAAATTGTAAAGCAACGGTTCCTGCTAGCATCGTACCATCTATTCCCTCATTTTCTAGAGACTCAAAAGTCAATGCTCCCGTACTACTATTCCTCACAAAGACCGCCAAGCCACTATCTTTTTTCCCAGCAAGAATTACTCGATCGCCACTAGGACTCGCAGCCACCGCACAAGCACCTTTTAATCCTCTGGTCTCCTCCTGTCCGTTGGTATGTTTTTCCAAAAAAGTCAATTTCCCTGTACTCGCACTTCGTTTAAAAACGTGCAAGGTATGATCATGGAAACTAGTGGCATACAATTCATTTTGATCCGCAGAAAAAGCCAATGCCGTCAAATAAGTCATATCTTCCAAACCATTATCTTCTGTTTCTTCTATTTTTTCTACCAAGGTCAAACCTCCATTATTGGTATTCCTACTAAAGACAAATAAAGCACTTTCCCAAAAGGCACTGACATATACAAATCGACCATCACCACTCACCAACAGGTCGTAAGGGCCACGCAAACCTTCCGCCACCGCTTCTCCAATTTCACTCTGAAAAGTCAATAATCCACTGGAGGGGTTGCGAGTAAAAACGGCCAATGCATTATTGGTAAATCCAGCAACATAAACGTTGTTTCCATCCGGAGATACCTTTACTACTTTCGCTCCTTCAATTCCAGAGACGCTATTCGCTCCATTAGAAAAATTACCTTTAAAACTCAGTTCCCCATTTTCACTATTTCTATCAAAAACCACCAAAGTATTATCTTCCATACTAGCAGAATAGACATGCTGTCCATCCGGACTCAAAGCAACGGAAGAGGTTCCATCCATTTTCTGAACCTCCGCAAGATCCTTGATCATGCTATTGAATGTAAATTCGGTCGTATTGACCTCATGGTCAAATATCGCGATAGCACCTTCTTGATATCCCGCGACATAAACATTTTTTAAGTCTGGACTTTCACAGATGGCATGAGCATATTCCAGACCAGCAATATCATCCACTCCATTCTCAAAAGTGTTGTCATAGATCAGATCCCCGCTATCATCATTTCGATTAAAAAGCAATAAGGAATTATTTCCTGAGTTGCTGATCAATACATTGCTACCAGTATTGATGATCGCGACATAAGTTGCCTCGTGCAAACCTCCAGCATCGCTGATCGGTGCAGCGGATACCCCTGTAAAATTCAATTCATAATTGCTGGTACTTGGTTCGAAAAGAGCGATGGTTTCATCGAATTTTCCAACCGTATAAAAGTAAGCTCCATCAGGAGTAATCGCGGAAGTAATTGCTCCGTCAAGCCCTTCTACTCCATCAACGCCATCATAATAAGTCGTTTTATAGCTCAAATTAGTGGAATAGGGATCGTATTGAAAAACAACAATAGAGTTTCCGCTAAAGCACGTTGCATAGAGGTAATTTTCAACAGGATGCAAAGTTAGATCTGTCGGATATTTCAATCCTTGAATACCCGTTTTGCTGTTGTATTTAGTGGTGGCATAAGTTAAGGAACCATCTTCTCTATCTCGCTCGAAGATCACGATGGCATCTTCCCCTGCACCGGCAGCATAAAGGAATTTTTCGTTGGGTGTAAGCACCAGACTAGAGACCTCTTCCAGTCCATTAACATTTTCCTCATTGTTTTTGTGACAAGCCGCAAAAGTCAATAAGCCTGTTTCTTGATTTCGGTTATAAACGGAAATACTGGCATCTTTCGCAGCGGACACATACATTTGGAGCCCATCTGAACTTAAGATCATATCGCTGCCCCCTTTGAGTCCTGAGCCCGTATTGTTCATATTATTTTCCTCCGCAATAAAGGTCAGCTCGCCAGATTCCGTATCTCTGGAAAAAATGGCAATCGCATTGCTTTTTTCACTTAAAGCATAAACGAAAGCACCATCGTCACTTGTGATCATAGCTTTTGGACTATGCAAAAAATGACTACCGCTTCCGCTATAGATAAAATCTGTCAATCTTATTTGAGCATGGGAAAGGCTTGGAAAAGCAAGGACAAAGAAAATTAAAAACAACAAGCAAAAGGAGGGATTTCCTTTTACTGGGGAGTAAATGGGGTGTAGCATGGGCTTTCTCTATAGGTTTCTGTTAATTCAATGATACCTCTTCTCAAAGGTATTTACGGAGTAATAAGTCAAACCTTATACCAAATTAAGCAGTCTGTATCCTTTTCTTCACAATTCCTACCTCCCCATTTGTAATTGTATTTTTTATCCCAATGGATTATTTTTATTCTTTTATTGGGTGCTCTAAAAAAACCACACTGAAGGCCCGTGTGGGCGTCAAGTAAAAAGGAGAAAAACACTTTTTTGTTCTTATTTTCGGTCGACCACGAGATTTGTCCAAGAACATTTTATTTTTGCAAAAATGGATTTCAAAATTTTAAAGGTACAATTATTGAATCCTGAAACTTACCCGTAGTTCTCGGGAAAAACCGATTTCTAATGAAAAACATCTTATTTATTTCTTTATTGGCCAGCTTGCTATTGAGCGCCTGTACAGATCCGGCCAAAAAAAAGCAAGAAGCCATCTATTTGGGAACCAAAGCACAAACGGAGTTTTTGGCGCAAAACTATGAGCAATCCATTGAATTGGCCGATGCTTCGCTCAAGCTTTATCCAGAGAATACCGAAATGCTTTTCCTAAAAGCCAAATCGCAAAGTTTGATGGGTAATTCAGAAGCAGGAATCGCTTTATTATCGAATTATATTCAAAAGAAACCTCAATCCTATGCCGCTTATGCGGAACGAGCGTTTTATTATTTACAAGAACAAGAACATGGTAAAGCTTTGGAGGATATTAAAATAGCGATCAAAGGTGCACCCAGAGACAAAACCTTCTTAGAGAAAAAAGGCTTGATCGAGCAAAACATGGAAGATCACCAAGCAGCCATAGCTACTTTTAGCGAACTAATCCTTCTAGACGGTAATAATGCCAATGCCTATTTCCTCAGAGCACTCAGTAAGAAGTGGACCAAAAATTATAAAGATGCTTTCGCAGACTTAGAAATTGCTTCGAGTATAGAAGGAAACAAATACGATTATAATGAACAGAAAGCATTTATTTTGGTAGAAATCGGCTACCCCAAAAGTGCGATAGAAACCTTTGGCCTCAATATCAACATGGCTACCGCTAATGAAACCCAAGAATTATTAAGTGCTTCCTGTAATAATCGAGGAAATGTATATGCTAGTTTAAAAAACTATCCCTATGCTTTGGCGGATTTTGACCGCGCAGAAAGAGCTTTTCCTGATAATCCTTATACTTATCGGAGTCGCGCTCAAGTATACCTGGCACAAAACGAGCCCCTTAAGGCCTGCGAACAGCTAGAGAAAGCTCAAAACTTAGGTTTTGAAGAAAAATTTGGACCGGAGGTCGCAGAATTAATTTTAGCCAATTGCCAATAAACCACGTAAAATCAAGCCTTTTAAACTAAAAGAGCAAGAAAGTATTGAAAAAAAGCTAATAAAATCGTACTTTTGCAGCCCAATTACGTACACAAGTTAGTAGAAGTGATCCTATAGATCGCTATTGATCCACTTCACTTGTCCTAATTTAGTTAATTGACATTAAAACTTTCCTCAAAGCTAATCCAATCCATTGGCTTTGATCATCATTAAAAACAAATTATATGCAAACTGTACAATCCACCAAGTACAAGGTAAAGGACATCTCTCAGGCTAATTTCGGCCGACTAGAGATTGAATTAGCGGAAGCCGAAATGCCGGGTTTGATGGCTCTTCGTGATCAATACGGAGCGACCAAGCCACTTAAAGGTGCTCGTATCGCCGGATGTTTACACATGACTATTCAAACTGCTGTTTTAATTGAAACACTCGTTGAATTAGGAGCAGAGGTAACTTGGTCTTCTTGTAATATCTTCTCTACTCAAGATCATGCTGCTGCTGCAATCGCTGCTGCTGGTGTTCCTGTATATGCCTGGAAAGGGATGAATGAAGAAGAATTTGACTGGTGTATCGAACAAACCCTTCATGCTTTTGAAGATGGTAAGCCACTTAATATGATCCTCGATGATGGAGGAGACTTGACCAATATGGTTTTG
>CAYQRA010000252.1:0-8747 GCA_964419315.1 uncultured Saprospiraceae bacterium
TGTTTCAACCTTTGAAATTCTTTAATAAAATATACCTGAAAAGCAGGACTCAACCAATAGCAAAAATTTAATGCGATATCGCTGTGGGAATACGTACCACCATATCTACCTGCTCGAGATTCGATTCCCATAGCATCGGTGTTTTCAATCCATTTTTTTGGTGTCAGAGAACCGGTATCAAAGAAGTCTTCTCTAACCGTGCGGAATCCCGCACGGTTAAACTTTTCATTGTGCAGTTCTTCCCAAACCCCTAGGTATTGGATGGTATTTCGATTGCTCATCCAATTGCGGATCACAAAGCGGGCTTCATCATCCCGCTGCTTCGCGATGTCTGTCAGAGAGATGTAATCCTTACTATCTCCGATCTCGATCTGAATGCTAATCCCTTGTACGTTTAATTTCTTTTTCTTGGCCACTTTTATAGTATTTCTATGTTGGGTAAAGATAAGTAATAATTTCCCTGCCCATTCCATTCTAGGTTTTTGTATTCCCTCAAATTCGGGGGATTTTTTTTAGGAAAGATCTTCCTAGAAGATCAACTTTTCTCAAATATTTCTATCAAATCCCAAAAATCAAATTCGTCATCATCATCTATCACAAAAGGACTCGTATCCATCATAAAAGCCTGCTGGAATTCCTCTGACATTTCCCCTGTTGTTGCATAATGATCCATATTGTCGATAAGCATTTCCAACATTTCAATTTGTTCGTTCATTTCCTCCTCCATTTGGGAAATCATATCCACACCTGCTTTTTCAAAACGCTTGTAATCTGCTAGTAATAAACCGTCCTCCGAATTCCTTATTTCTGATAACTCCTCCCTTGTTCTGGATAATTGCCCCTTGAGTAGTTTTAACTCATTTGTTTGCTTATTGATTTTTTGTTGAATGAAGGAAATAACCGCTTCTCCTTCTGTAGGTGTTTCCAGAAAGTTATCATCATAATCTGCCAACTCTTTGCGTATCTCTAATAATTCCGCAATATCCCCTGATTCATAAGCTTGATTTGCTCTGACCATAATTGCATTGAAATAGGTGAGTTCCTTGTCATTTTTTGCCAAATCTGGATGGAATCGTTTTGAAAGTCCGATGTATATTTTCCGAATCGATTTTTGATCTTCAACGGGAACTTGCTTATGGAATCGTTCATATAATCTCCTTTCATAATCCTCCTTAGCCCTCTCTTTTGCGAATTCCTCCGTCATCCTTTGTATCTCCTCCTCATCTGGCATTTGAGATTTGATATCATCAAGCATCCCGCTAATCTCCCCCTTATCTTCTTTTGATATTTTCTTTGATTTCTTAGCTTTTTCAGTCACCCTAACCAACTCATCCTGAAGATCCATAATTTTCTCCTGATGGGTCTGCAATGCGAAAGATATCTTACGCTGAATAACCGCAATTTTTTCCCTATCATTCTTGAGGCGGGTCTTGTTACTTTTGAGATTCCTCTCGGTTTTCTTGTATTCTGCTACTAACTTTTTTAATTCTTCTTCTTTCTGTAAAATAACATTTCCTTTTGCAATTTCTTTTGACATCTTAATACTTTTTTAATATTGGATATAACGAAGTTGTTTCAATTTTGATTAAAACAAGAATGAATGCCTTGAGGCAAGCAATAAAGCAGATAGAAGAAGTTGTGAGTTCGCTCAGGAGTTACTCCGATAATTAAATTTGCGGGGTATTCACCAATACTTTTTTAGGCTTTAATAATCAAACTCAAAATTTTCCACCAACGATTAGCATATCGAGTAGTCCTTAAATAAGGAACTCTTTCTCCTCCAAAATCCCTAAACACTCCTTCAATATTCTCAATCATGGATCCTTCAAAATCAAAGGTCAATCCTTTCGTCATCGCCAATTGGATGCTCTTCCAAAGCAATAACTGAATCGCTCCGCTCTTTCGCAGCGTCGCATCTCCTCCCAATGCCAAATTATACAAGGTGTTTTGATCCCAAACTAGGTAAATAGCAGCATGAGCTATTCCTTCTTGATCTCTCACTATCAGTATTTTACGTTGCCCTTTCTCTGACAAAGCTTTATCTATTTTCTGGAAAAAATCTATGCTATAAGGCATTTTTAGTTCTTGGCGGTCAAAGGTCAGTTTATTGACTTGATAAAATTCTGTCGCCGAAAAACTCTCGGTCAGTAATAGGTTTTGCTCGGCTTTGTCAATCTTATTTCGCACACTGGCCTTCATGCCGATTCTAATCTCTTCTAAAGGGGTCTTGGGCGCAAAACGATAGGTGTACCAGTTATTTCCCTCATAGCCTTGCCAATGAAATGGCAGTCCATTTTCAAGCCTTATTGGGTGATGGTGAGCGGCAAAGCTAACTTTAGGCAATTGCCCAAGAAGTTCCGTTAGGACTTTCTTTTCAAAAGCATATTTACTCGTCCGTTTTTGTGGATTGTCTGGATAGCAAAGCCAAGCACCGATATAGGGAGTCAATTTAGGAATCTGGATGATAGAAAGACCATAACGTTTGGTCAAATAATAAGGTAAAACTCCGGTGATTTGTCCGCCTTGATCAAAAGCAAGTGCCACTTCCCAATCACCATCGGCACAGACCAAATCAAGCCACCAAGCTTGGAGGAAAAGTGGGAGCTCTCGAGCTCCTTCACAGAATTGTTTATATTGTGCCTTGGTATTGGACATAGGTAAAATCAATAGGTTTTATTCCAAGACTAAAGAAAAGACTATTTTGGGGAAAGGAATCAGGAATTTTATAATAATTTTAGTTCTTTGAAAAATTCAGATAGCGTGCATCAGAAATGATCCAAAAGAAAATAGAAAATCTCTTTAAAAGAATCTTTCCGATTAATCGATATTTACATCGAAAGATTTGTGCTGGAACGGGCTTATCTTTGGAGTATTCGCTCAATAAAGAAGCCACCGATATCTTAGTGGCTATTTTTATGCGCCGAGAATATGCCGACTATTTTCCCATGCAGCAATCGGCAATGGTGGTAGACCTTGGCGCTCATTTTGGTTTTTTCTCTTTCTTTGCTGCTTTGAATTTAGCCGCCGATGCTCGGATTATTTCTTTGGAGCCTTCCAAAAATAATTTCACCATTTTCCAAAAGAACCTAGCGCGCCAATCTTTTTCCAATATTGAGGCCCTCCATATCGCATTGGATGCCCAAAGTGGAGAACGCCTTTTTTACGGAGGCCCTTCTTTTAATCATTCTTTTTTTAGTCCACAAAAAAAAGATCCTGTCGCTGTTCCTACTCTAAGCCTAAAAGATTTTATGGCGCAACAAAATTTAGAGACCATTGACTTTCTAAAAGTTGACTGTGAAGGTGCAGAGTTTCCGATTCTGCTAAATGCAGATAGCGCTACGCTCGATAAAATTAAAACTATTTCCATGGAATTTCATGACCTTCCGCAAGAAGGATTTTATTCTTTACAGTTGATCGATCATTTGAAAAAAAATGGTTTTTCTATTGTAAAGTATGAACATGAAACAGACTATTCTTTTCAGAATTTAAATTTTGGAAAAATCATCGCTACAAAATGATATCTAAGTCATCTCCTAAGCGTTTCGCCAAAACCTCTTTTCGATACATTGCTAATAATTGAGAAGCCTTTTCTCGGATTTTTAGAAAGGTTTTTTCTTGAATCCATTCTTCTAATAAAAGAGCTAGGTCAGTCGCAGAATCATAGCGTTCACTCATTTTCTCTAAGGGGGGGCTGAGGGGATAATAGGGGGAAATCAATGCTGGAATTCCATAGCGAATCATATCATTGATACCTCCGGAGATATTGGTATGGCCATAAACCTCTCGAATGATGCCCAAGCGATAAGATTTTTTTAATGGAACAATTAGAAAATCTACTTTTCGCAACTGCGCATCAAATTCCTTTTGCGCAATAAAACCGGAAGAATACCGAATTTTAAAATAATCGTTTTCAATTTCCTGAAAAGCTTTTAATAAGTCTTTGGCATATTGGCTTTGTGCTCCTCCTAGAAAAATCAACTCCACCGATTCTTGCAAATCCGGAACCATTTTCCGAAAGGCCATCAATACTTTTTTATAATCTCTCCCCTCTCCTCTTAGCGTTCCTGTGATCCCAATCTTTATTCCTTTTTCCACTTCTTTAGGGACACCTGCAAAAAAAGCAAAAGGCAAAGGGCGAATAAATTTGAAATGATCGGGCAATTGTTTTTGTCGGACAAAATAATCACTCATAGAAGGTGCTGCCAAACTTAGAAAATCAAAACTCGCCATTAATGCTTGTCGCTTTTGATTTTCATTACGGCCATAAAAAGAGAGCCAGCGAAGAAAATCCTTTAGCCCACCTCCCAATGCCTTAGTCCAACTTAGATTGGCCTTTGCTGCAAAAAAGGTATTGCCATTATGAATGACCAAGATACTTTTTGCATTTAAGTCAATGGGGCGAAAAAGTAAACCCTTAAATGAAAGTAAAGTCACAAAAATAGCGAGGTCGCAATCATCAATTATCAAATGATTTTGATTAATAAAATCGAGACTTTTTTCTTCTTGCTGAAGATACCATTTGACCTCATTCCAGGTATCCAATTCATAACAATCTTCCTTCACTTGCTGATTGGTGAAAATATTAACTTGCCAGCCTAGATGTAGGAAAAGCTGAGCAAAAGTAAGAAGTACTTCGCTGTGATGATAAGGCTCTATTAGGGCTAGTTTTTTTTGCATATATTTAGGCCCTTGTAAATAAATACGAAGGTTTGAGTCTATCTAATTGGACAGCGTTAAATAATTCTGTTAGTAGTAATACTCAAATATAAATAATATGGCTGTCAATCCACTTTTTACCATCATAATCCCTACTGCTAATCGCGCTGATCTACTCCGGAGAGCTATTGAGAGTGTGATGAAACAACATTGTACAGATTGGGAAATTTGTATTGTAGATGATGGTTCGACAGATCATACTCAGGAAGTAGTAAAAAATTTTACAGATCCAAGGATACACTATTCCTACCAACAGCATCAAGAACGGAGTGTCGCCAGAAATAAAGGGATCGAAATGGCCAAAGGCCAGTACCTGTGCTTTTTAGATGATGATGATTATTTTTTTCCGGAACACCTCGAATTATTGCGACAAAGCATTCAAAAAGAAGCTTATCCCGTAGCCATTTTTAGAACCGGTATGTTGATCGAACGCGAAGGTCAGTTTTCGAAAACCCCAAATTTTAATCCAGCGCAATCTCCCAACCCCATTTTATTTTTTCTAAAGAATATGGCTGGTATTCACACGCTTTGCTTTCACCAAAAAATCATTCAAACCTATTCCTTTGACCCAAGGTGGTTTCACTTTCAGGATACTCATTTATTGATCCGGGCGCTTTTGGATTTTCCTTTTTACCAATTGGATACTTACACTTGTGTCTATGTTCGCTATGAAAATATGGGTTCCATTAGTGTTTTTAAAAGTGAGAAAGCAGAAGCTCGGACGGCCAATAATGTTTCCGCCATTCGCGACCTTTTCCAACAAGGAGGGCAAGAATTACAGACCTTGGTTCCCCCTCATTTAGAAGATTATTTGGTTTGTCAAAAATATTTAGATCACGCCAAAGGTGCTTTGCATGTAAATCGCACTGCGCTTTCTTGGAGGTATTTTCAGCAGTCCTTAGGAGAAAATAAAAAAGCTTGGTTATTGGTGCCTTATAGTAAATATCTCCTTCGTTGGTCCATTGCTTTTTTAAAAAATCTACTTTAAAAGAGCGGCATAGAGTGCACGCATTTGGGTGGCATTTTGTCGACTATCGAAATGTTTGCAAACATGCTTGCGGGCTTCCTTGGAAAAAACATCATATGCTTCCTTGTCCATTTTATAAAACCTTTCAATGTGCTTGGCCAATTGGTCAATGTCTTTTTCGGGAGCCAATAAACCTGTCTGGCCATCTTTCACCTCTCCGGGAATATCACAATGCTGTGTAGAGATCACAGGCATCCCTGTGGCCTGAGCATCCAAAATGACAATCGGTGCTCCCCCTTCACAATCTCGATCTTTTGAATAACAACTGGGGTGAATAAAAACTTGAAAATCTTTTAGGCAAGTATACAATTGAGAATAATCCAGATGATCTAAAATTTTCACCTTATTGCCCAAGGCATTGGCTTCGATAAATTCGACTACTTCTTTTTTTATACCCTTTGTTCCCGCTCCACCGATTAGGGTCAAGGTCATATTGGGGCAAAGGTCCAAAGCTTTGGCAAATGCCCGTACCGTATAAATATGTCCCTTTTTTTCATTGAAGGTGGCCAACTGTAAAAGATGAAGTTCTTCTGTTTTTTTATCGCGTTGATGAAAAGGGATATTTTGTGGTTCTACCCCTAAAGGAATGACTTTCAATTTCTCTGGAGGACAAGCCATTTTTTCTAAAATTTGTGCCCCATGTTTTCCCTCACAGACAATCAATGTTGCTTTTCTAAAAAGTTCCTGATAATGTTTTTGATAAGCTGGTTGGATGGTCGGCAGCTGTTCATAATCCCAGCCATAAAAAGAAATAACAAATGGTTTTTTTAAGTCTTCCGGAATACTTTTAAACGCCCAGGCAACATCTGCAAAATGCGCGTGGACGATATCTACTTCTTTTTGCTGCGCAAATTTTAGAATATATTTCTGTGGCGTTCCTAACATAAATTTCAATCCTTTGATCCAAATTTTTTGTGCCGCTTGGAAAAAATATTTTTTGTCTAAACGACTATTAGCATGAGCTAAATCACTAAGCGGATGTTTGGCTATCGTAAAGTGAGGATCATAAAAATCATTTTTTAAATAAACTTTTGCGCCGATAAAAACCTCTACCTCTGGAGTATTTTTGATCAATTTATAACTCCAGTTTTCCGTTTGCGGAAGGTATTGATTAAAAAGATGGAGTACTTTTATTTTTTGCACTAGACGGTTTTATTTTAGACTTGCTTTTAATTGATAAAGTTCTTTAGAATTTTTAAAACGATTATTGAAGACCTGTTGCAACCAAATCTCTACAGTGATCGCTCGTCCAATCTCCCAAGTGTAATTCACTTTTTTTTGTCGATGTGGCAACACATAATTTTGATAAAAATCAATAGGTGTCAATTGCCGATACAAAGCCTCCGGCGATCCCAACAAATTTTGGATCCATCCAAATTCTCCCGCTAACCAATTCGCATAATTCGCCAAAGAAAAAACATTTCCTTTCGTCATTTTATTCCGAACCTTTCGAAATATTTTTCTACCCAAAAAATAAAAACGACGACTATTATCCAAAGGAAAACCCGTAGCTTCCCAAGGTTGGGTGTTATAAAAAGATGGAAATTCATTTTGATACAAGCTAGTAAATAAGCGGGCATCCTTTCTATAGGCCTCCGGAATCGAAAAAATAAATTCTAATAAATCATTGTCTAAAAAAGGAGCCCTCTGCTCTACCCTTTTCCCTAGTTCTTCCAATCCACATTGTGTAAAACGCCGCATTCTAGCATCTAGAAAAAAAGGCCCACAAGAATCCACCTCATAAAAAGGATCCTCCCATTTTTGCAGACTCGCAAAGTCACCAAAATGCTGTATCACATCCGCTTCGCTCACTCGGCGATTTTCATTACTAATTCCTCTACCTCCCAAGATCAAGCCACCTGCTATTCCATTGAGGTTAATCGGCCCAAGCGATTGCATTTTTTGCTCAAAAGGCGCTGCATGCAAATGAAATAGATTTAACAAACCTTCTGTTTTCCAAATACCTTCCAAGCGATTGTCTAACCAGTTTTGTTTGTCCAACAAAAATACATAGTGATCCATTTTATTAAACTGCGCTATCTTTTTCGCAATCCGGATATCCTCTGCTCCTTTTTGACCAAAAGTATACGCACCTAGAGCAGCTCCTTCCGGAGCTGCTGCAAGAATGGCCTTGGAATCTAAACCACCACTTAATCCGATGTAAATCTTTTCCCGATCTATTCTTTTCGCAACGGCCTTTCGAAACAAGTCGGCAGTTTTTTTGCTGGCTTCCGCAAAAGAAATTTCTTGTTGTTCAATCTTTGCCCAAGTCCAATATCTTTTTTCGCTTCGCGTATTGGTTTTTAAATCGCAAGTACAAATGCTTGCAGCATTTAATCGGCGGACTTGAGAGAACCAAGTTAGGTCACCGAGCATTTGATCCGTACTTAAAAAACAAGCTAAAGCTTGCTTATTGATTATTGCTTTAAATTGATTAAAAGTCAAAAAGGTTTTATACTCAGAAGCGAAAGCAAAATTTTCTTGATCCTCCCAAAGGTACATGGGCTTGAATCCGTAACGATCAGTTATAAGTAGTAAACTTTCCCTTTGCGTATCATAAATCACGGCTGCAAAATAACCATCTATTTTTTGGAGAAACTTCTCTAAAGAACCATTGCGATAAGCTGCTAATAGCAAATTGCCTTCTGAAAGTTTAGTGCTCGATTGAGCTTTAGCGAGTTCTTTTTTATTAAAAAACTCCCCTTCGATCCAGCAATAGATTTTTCTAGTTTCATCAATTACGGGACATTGAGATTCTCCAATAATATTGAGATGGGTCCGGGTACAACAGAGTTGCTCATCTTCAAAAAGTAAATCATCGGTGTAGGATTCCGCATATCTCAGCTGCCTTCGAGCCCTTTCCACCTCCTGGATAGACGCTGTTCTTTTGGTACATCCTACTATTCCGGGCATTACTTCAATAAAGATTTAAAGATTAAAATTTCTCCCTTAAAGAAAAGGAATAAATAAACTAAATATAGACTCAAACCAATAAATATTTTTA
>CAYQRA010000253.1:0-8726 GCA_964419315.1 uncultured Saprospiraceae bacterium
GCGTCATCCTTTTGGTCGGGCATAGAAATACCCGGAATAAAAGCAAAGGCATAATTTTCGCAAGGAGAAACGACTTTGAAATACCAGCCTTCAAAATAGTTTTTCTCTCGCCCCCAGCCATGATACCGATTGGGGTCCCATAAAGCTTTCCACCGTTTGTACCAATTCAAATTGTAGGGGTTTAGGAAAAGTTATGGATTATAAATTAATGACTTTTCGCCAAAATATGCGCATTGCGGGGATCGTCAGGATTCATATAATCCCGCATTCGGATCACCCAAAAAGCAAAGAACAAAAGTAAAACACTAGCGGCTCCTGCCATCAATAATCCATAGCTATACGACCACAAAATGATCGGCAAACAGACGATGATATAAAGCAGGCGAGCGACTTCTACTTTCCAAGCCCAGCTTTTTCTTTCCAATAAACTTCCTAAGGCAAAAATGGTAGCCAGTACAATACTAATCAAGAGCACTACCTCTAAAGGAGGCAAAGCTTTTCCACCAGCGATCACCCGTACAAAACCGATGAACACCGGAACGATATTGAGCAAGATATACAGCTGCAAGCGGAAAGGAAGTCGATTGATGTATTTTTTACGACGGCCATCTTTATCTACATCAAATACTGGTTTTTCCACATCAAAACCTTCTGGCATCCAAGCCGGAGGCATCAACCATAATTTGACCTTGTCGGTAAATTTAGGAATGGTCTTACTGCGTTTGTACAAATCAGTCCAATAGTAAAAATAAGCCCAATAAGGATTAGAACTTTCAAAGCCCATGATAATTCCAAATTCAGGTTCTTCCGTTTCTGGTATAAAGGTATCGTGCATTTTATCCCAAAAGATAAATACATGACCATAGTTTTTGTCAATATAATTGTCATTACGAGCGTGGTGAACCCGGTGGTGAGAAGGCGTTACAAAAATCCGCTCTAGAAAACCCAAGGTTTTGACCAAACGAGTATGGGTGACAAACTGGAATAAGCCAATAAAAATAATTGCCGAAATTGCCATTTCCGCAGAAAAACCAGCTAAAGGCAACCAAAAGAAAAACAAGGCTCTAAAAAATACGGCAAATCCCGAGACTCGGAATACGGTAGTGATATTCAGTTCTTCACTTTGGTGGTGTACAATATGAGAAGCCCACATGATATTCACCTCGTGGCTTTTGCGGTGGTGCCAATAAGCGGCCCAATCCGCCAATAGGAGCGCCAAAAGAAAGGTAAGGGCTCCACTAGCGAAAAGTACGCCACTGCTATTGCCCAAAAAGGGAAAGAGGTTTTCTGGAATTTGGAAAGGGGCAATCTCTGCCATAAAACCAAGGATATAATAGAAAACGACCACAAAGAAGAAATCCGATAATCGCTCTAGCATACCACAACAAATGTTGACAATGGTATCACTAAAAGAATAGACTTCCATTCCTTTGCGTTTCGAGAGGTAATATTCCAAGCCCAAAATGAGAAACATGATGGGGACGATGATTCCAATATATTTAAGAGTTTCCACGGTACAGTAAGGTTTGAGTTTGCTAACAAAATGAGATATCTCTATGGGAAGCGCTATTATTAAGTTAGAACAGCTCAGTAGAGATATAGTTGGTTTTTGGAAAAAAAGGGTCATTTTTTTATTCCGTACGCCAAAATACGGGATTTCCTCATCTTTATGAATAGAGCTGGAGTGAATTAACACAGTTTTGCAAATTGTGACGCTCATTTTACAGCTCGCTTTAAAAATAGAAGGATTTTAAAAGTCCTTTATTCCTGCCCGTCTACGTCGAATTCTACTGGTGTATTTTTTTACACCCACTAAAAAACGCATACCTATGCAAAAGAAGAAACGCAGACTAGACAGCTCTATCAACGCTGGTTCTACCGCCGACATTGCTTTTTTATTACTCATCTTTTTCTTGGTGACGACCACGATTATGACCGATAAAGGAATCATGGTCAAATTGCCACCGCTTTCGGATATCACGCCACCGCCTATTCCCGAACGAAATGTCATCAATATCAAGCTCAATGCAGAAGGATTGATGCTTTTCGAACAAAAACCAATGCCTGTAGAAGACTTAAAGCATCAGGTGAAAACCTATATCCTCAATAAAGAACAATTACCAGATCGACCAAGTAGTCCGGTTCGAGCGGTAGTTTCTCTACAAAATGATCGAGGAACTCCTTATGATGATTATTTAAAAGTATACGATCAATTGAAAGCTGCTTATAGGGAGCTCTGGGAGTCTTATGCCCAAACCAACTATCAATCCTCTTTTGAAACCCTAGCTTTCCAACAACAAAAAGAAATCAAAAAAATATTCCCTCAGATGATATCCGAAGCAGATCCAACGGATTTTGCTACCAAGTAAGAGAGAGGGATTTAAATCTTCTTAGGTCAAAAAAATGGTGCTTAGATCGGTATTGATTATTTAGAAAGGATCGCTTGCTTGTCGATAGTCGGACTTTCATGCAAACGATAAGTTGGGCTATTGGCAACAGCGATTTTTAGAAACCAATAAAAAAAACTAGTGCAAACCTATGATTTAAACAACTTCAATAACATAAAACAAATAAAGTCATGACAAAATTTAAAAAACAATCCGTTCGTCCTGCTGCAACAATTGGTACCTCTGCTTTACCGGACATTGTCTTTATGCTGCTCTTCTTTTTTATGGTCGTAACGGTGTTGAGGGATCACGAATTATTATTAAAAATAGAAGTCCCAAAAGTAAGTCAGGTGCAAAAACTAAAACACCGTTCTTTGGTGCACAATATCTACATCGGTACTCCCAGAGAGGAAAGCAAAGGAGACAAAACGGTTATTCAAATCAATGATGCTTTTGTAAAAGTGGAACAAATAAAAGATGCTGTACTTTTGCTAAAAAGAAATGCCCCCGAGCCTCAACAAGCTTTGGTAACTACTTCTTTAAGAGTAGATAAAAAAGTAGAAATGGGAATTGTTTCGGATGTGAAAATAGCGCTGCGAAAAGCAGAACAATACAAATTGAATTATGCGGCAGTGAAGAATTTTTGAAAAAGAGATAGACTTATTTTTACAGACAGCTTCTTAAGCAGTTTTGGATACCTTATGTCCCTGTTGTTCTCCTTGTAATGCAGAGAAACGATATCCTAATGTAGAGAAGTGTTCCAAGATTTTGGGTAAGACATAATACAATTTTTCTTTTGCTTTAAGGCTATCGTGTAAAACAATGATAGACCCCGTCTTGGCTTTGTCGACGACATTGCTAAGGCATTGTTCTTTACTGATTTTTGGATCAAAATCACCGCTAAGGATATCCCACATCACTATTCGGTAATGCCTTTGTAGAAATTGTGCTTGACTAGGTTTTAGTTTTCCGTAAGGTGGACGAAATAAAGGAGAAGTAACCAATTGAGCACATTGGCGAATATTATGGAAATAAGGAAGATTATCGGTCAACCAACCATTGAAATGATTATTGGTGTGATTGCCTACCGTATGCCCCGCATCGATTACCTGCGAAAAAATGGCAGGATTATTTTTTACATTTTCTCCCACACAAAAGAAAGTAGCTTTGGCTTGATATTGCGCTAGTTGGTCAAGTACCCATGGCGTGACCTCAGGAATGGGGCCATCGTCGAAAGTCAAAAAGAGTTGCTTCTCTTTAGTCGGAATTCGCCAAGTGAAATTGGGGAATAGACTTTGAATAAACTTTGGCGTTTTGACGAGGTACATAGATTGAATTATAAATGCTTAGCTATAAATCGGGGAAAACCTTGAAAATTTCTTAAAATCAGTACCTTTGTACCCTGATGGAAGTAGAAGGAACTTCTGCTGAAAAAATTTCGTTGGAACATATTTCCAACGCATGATTGTGACCTTTTGCTGCTTACAAATATAAATTTTATTAAAATATCCGAGAAAAGTAATTTTCAATATGACAAAGATGCGCTTAAGATTTGCTCCCAGTCCTACCGGAGCTTTACATATTGGAGGGGTTCGCACCGCTCTATACAATTATTTGCTAGCCCGCAAACACGGAGGAACCCTTATTCTACGAATCGAAGATACGGATCAAACGCGTTATGTACCAGGCGCAGAGGATTATATTTTGGAGTCCTTGCGTTGGTGTGGAATTACTTTGGAGGAAGGTCCTGGGATGGGCGGCGATTATGGTCCTTACCGACAATCGGAGCGAAAGTCATTATACAAAAAATATGCACAGCAGCTCGTCGATAGCGGCAATGCTTATTATGCTTTTGATTCTGCGGAAGATTTGACTCGCTTGCGCAAGGAATATGAAGGGCGCAAAGAAGTTTTTCGCTACGATAGTAGTACTCGCATGGATTTGGTCAATAGTTTGACGCTCTCGGAAGAAGAAGTGGCGACGCGACTTAGTGGGGATACTCCTTATACCATTCGGCTAAAAATTCCACGAGATGAAAAAGTGACGATTCAGGATTTGGTACGTGGAGAAGTGACTTTCAGTAGCAATGAGTTGGACGATAAAATCATGCTGAAAGGAGATGGGATGCCGACTTATCATTTGGCCAATATTGTAGATGACCATTTGATGGAAATCAGTCATGTGATCAGAGGAGAGGAGTGGTTGCCAAGTACGGCGCATCATGTTTACCTCTATCGCTTTATGGGCTGGGAAGCTACCATGCCGAAATTTGCGCACTTGCCTTTAATTTTAAAACCAACCGGTAAAGGAAAGTTGAGTAAACGAGATGGTGACAAATTGGGTATACCTGTTTTTCCGATTTCTTGGAATGGAGAAAATAAGGAAGATTCCTTTATGGGATTTCGAGAATTTGGTTTTGATCCTGAGGCAGTTTTGAATTTTCTCGCTTTCCTTGGATGGAATCCAGGCACCGAGCAAGAGCTATTTAATTTAGCGCAATTATCAGAAGCTTTTTCGGTAGAGCGGATCGGAAAATCTGGAGCACGCTTTGATTTTGAAAAAGCCAAATGGTTTAATCAGCAATACATCATGGCCAAGTCTAATGAAGAATTGGCTGCACAGATTGCCCCTGCGGCGAAAGCCTTGGGATACGAAGCTAGCGACGATTTTTTGGCTACTTTCTGTGGTTTAATGAAAGAGCGAGTTATGCTGTATCCTGACTTTTTGGAGAAAGGCTATTACTTCTTTAAACCCGTAGCGACTTATGAGAATAAGATGGTGCGTAAAAAATGGAAACCAGAGCGTAGAAACCTTTTTGAAGATATGAAAAATCAGTTGGGGGCTTTGGAGGATTTTTCTGGAGCCAATATCGAAACGGCCGTCAAAGCTTTTATGGAGGCCAATGGCCTTGGTTTTGGAGATGTCCTCTCCGTATTGCGACTTGCTTTATCTGGTACTATGAAAGGACCTGCAGTATTCGATATGGCAGCGGTCTTGGGAAAAACAGAAGTATTGAATCGATTAGGTTTAGCTTATGATTATTTCGATGAGCATATTGCTAATCCTACGACCTAGTAAGTGACGGAACCAAATAATCTTATTTTATCAAAATTTAAATCAAGCCTTATGCCTAAGAAAAAACCTAAAGAAGGGAAACCGGAAGTTCACAGTGAGTTGCAAGGTTTCGAAATAAATATCAATGAATTTGGAGAGATCGTTTCTAATTTCAATATAGATAAGATCAATGACTTTCTTGATGAAAATGTGGAAGATAAAAAGCTAACAGAAAAAGAGGGAAACATGGAGGAAGAATAAATATTAGTTTTTATTCGATATATTTAAAACCTTTTTATAGAGAGTGCGTAGAACAAATATGATTCTACGCACTTTCGTGTTTTAGAATAAGGGCTATCGTATGCTTTCTAAGATTAACTCAAAGCAAATGATAAGCTTTTGGTAAATAATTGGATTAATTGAGCAAATCCAATTAGAAACGGAAAAGGCCAGAATCATATAGACATACACTGTTTTTGTAATGGTATTCTTGTACTACTATTCCGAATATCATTATCACTTTGTTGAAGCCCTAAATACAAAAAGCAACATTCTGAAAACCAGTGTGATTTGACGTAGAGAGTCCCAAGAACTGCCCTATCCAAAGCCTAGTAAAGGCTGGTATTTCCTGTAATTCCCCATAGGAAGGCTTTTTATCCTTTCGACTCTTCTCCTCTTTTTACGTTGGTCTCATCGAACCCCCAAAACTTCGCAAGCAAAAACGTAAATATGGAAAACCGATTACCTTTCCTGAGGCAACTTCTATTGAGCGCATTGTTCAGTACACTTTTCTTTTTGCCTAGTTTAACTGCTCAGCTAGATTTTACTTTCAACTATTCTGGCGCAGACACACTATATGTTGATGAATCCTGTACCGCAGTTCTCGATTGGGGAGCACCCAATTCTATTTCTGCTACTTGTAATAACCCCGGTTGTGTGATAACTACTTTTGAAGTTTTTAGCATTACCAATAATTATGAGGAAGACGACGAGGTTCCTGCTGGAATCAAAGTCCTGATCACTTACTTTGTACAAGATAATGGTGGAAACGATGCCTTCTTTGGCTTTGATATCGATATCGTTGATACGATTCCTCCGATGTTCGACAGTACTTCAATGCCAATGAGCCTCAATGTCATGTGTCTCGATCAGGTTCCTGATCCTCCTGCGATTACTGATCTTATAGCCACTGATAATTGCCCTCCTGCCAATGCACCACCTGTTGATGTCGTCATTGTGTATGAAGGGCAATCGAATGTGGTGCCACCCTGTGAATCTGGAACTTTTACCCGCACTTGGACCGCTACTGATGAATACGGAAATACCACGGAATATGTACAAACTGTAAATGTCACTGAGGATGTCGATCCTCCAGTGATTACGGGTATCCCCTCCAATCTGACCGAAACCTGTGAAGCAGCAGATTACCTAGCTTGGATAAACGCACAACGAATTATTTTTATGGCGACCGACAATGGTTGCGGCATTGATTCTCTATACGATGATGCACCAGCTACTTTTACCTCAAGCTGCGATGCGGTCACCGTTACCTTTACTGCGGAAGATGGTTGTGGTTTGACCACCACCACCGAAGCGACCTATACCGTTACGGATGATTCTGGCCCAGTCATTACCCCGCCTACAGTGACAGATATTACCTTGGAATGTACCGACGTACCAGCTGATCCACTAACAATGATCGATACTTGGTCAGATAGTTTAGTGGCTGTCGATAATTGTGATACCGTCAATTGGGTCAATGATTTTGTAGCCTTAAATGGTGGATGCGGTGGGACTACCGGAACCGCTGCGGTGACTTATATCGCTTCGGATCAATGTGGACATACCAGTGCTGTAACGATCAATTTTACAGTAGAAGATAATACCCCACCGGTAATAGATATACCTCCGACTAACGAGCAAGTTTCTTGTGATGGGCAAGGCAATCAAATGGAATTGAGTGCTTGGCTAAATGCTTATGGTGGAGCATTGGCGTTTGATATTTGTACGCCCACTCCGGATATTATTATGGACTTTACATTGGCTGGAAATAATGTCTCCATCGCTCAAGTTCAAGATTCTCTAAACCAACAATTGATCACCAACTGTGGTGCTTCGATTGAGATTACTTTCACCTTTACAGATGCTTGTGGAAATGTAGATTCAGCAGCAGCTAGCTTTATGGTATCGGATATGGAAGCTCCCGTTTGGGACGAAGAACCGATGGGTTTGCAAGTCGAATGTGATGGGACTAATGATCCGGGAGGAGCAATTGCCAATTGGTTGGCGAGTGCTGGAGGAGGAATGGCAACGGATGCTTGTGGTAGCGTAAGCTATGAAAATGATTATACCGGTGTAAATGTGGGGTGCAGTAATACAGGAAATACAAATGTGACCTTTATTGCTAAAGATAATTGTGGCAATCAAGTCGAAACAGTAGTGATGCTTTCCATCGTAGATACAACTCCTCCAGTTTGGGATACCGAACCAGAAGATCTTAACATAGAATGTAATTCAGCTTTGGATCCCATTCCTGCGATCAATGCTTGGCTGTTTGCGCTTGGCAATGGAATGGCTTCTGATGCTTGTGGCGGAGGTATCACTTATACCGATGATTTTGCAGGATTAACACCCGGCTGCGGAATGACAGAAACCGCAACGGTGACTTTCACTGCGGAAGATGAATGCGGCTTAAGAACTACCGCAACGGCAAGTATAAATATTACAGATACGACTCCCCCAAATTGGACAACCGAACCGGTTGACTTAGATTTATTCTGTGATGGAATGACCGATCCAGCCGCTGCTATTAATACTTGGCTCGCCAATAATGGAAATGGAAATGCAACAGATGATTGTTCTTTGCCAATTATGTATACCCATAATTACACAGGACTGACGAATGGTTGTACCCCCACCACAGGAACTGCGGATGTTGTTTTTACAGCAGAAGATGCCTGTGGAAATCCTACTGAATTTACCGCAACAATTACGGTCACGGATAACATAAATCCAGACTGGGATACCGATCCGTCAGATCTTAGTTTGAATTGTGATGGAATCACAGACATTGCTGCCGCCATAAATACTTGGTTGGTCAATGATGGTGGAGGAATGGCTTCTGATGTTTGCGGTAACGTAAATATTACCAATGATTATGCAGGGGCATTGCCGGGTTGTTCACCGATGGATGCCGTAGTCGTAACATTTACTGCAACAGATGATTGCATGAATGAAGATACTCGTACGGCGACCATTATGATTATGGATTCAGGGGTGCCAACG
>CAYQRA010000254.1:0-8720 GCA_964419315.1 uncultured Saprospiraceae bacterium
CATGGTGGCGATATTCAAAAACAATATGGAGATGGCAACTATGCGGAAGTTTGGTTTAAAACCGCAAGTATATTCGTAAGCGATGCGGCGGTGTCCAATGAAGGGTATTTTGCTAAAAATGATTAAGAAAAGATAAAAGAAGGAAGTACCCCAAACTCAGTATCTTTTCGATGGTCTCAATGATTACTTAAAAAAGCAAGGAGCCATAAAATGATCACCTTTACTTTCGGAAATTCCTCAGACAAAGTAGTCGTCATTTGAACGGAAGCATCCGCCTACGAAATTATCATTCCACCGCAATTTGAATGTCAACTAATCACAGGTGAAAAGTGGGAAGTGGAATAAGACACTTTTGATCCTGAGTAAAACCTTTCTTTGATAGCTTTTGTTTAAGGATGGAACTATAAGTAATAGCAGGGGAGCAGACTGGGGTTTATACAAATATCGTTTGACATGGAAAAGATGAAAAAAGTAAAAATAGCTAAAGGACAAATTATTCAACGGAGTGGAGAACTTAACACTAAAGTTTATATAATTCTGTCCGGCTTACTCCGCAGTTACTCTATTGATAAAAAAGGGAAGGAACATATTTTTATGTTTGCTCCAGAATCTTGGGTTTTGGGAGATTATATTTCGCCTCAATCGCCAAGCGAATTATTTATTGATGCTTTAGAAAATACGGAAGTAATTATTCTCGAAAAAGATGATAACCTAGATATACGAAAAGTCCTTAATCGGATGAATGTGCTCCAAAAAAGAATCATCATGTTGATGAGTGCATCTGCCATAGAGCGTTACGAGCATTTTATCGAAACCTATCCTAATATTGTCCAAAGAGTTCCTCAACGGATGATCGCCTCTTACCTCGGGATTACTCCCGAAGCATTGAGTAAAGTAAAAGGGGAACGTAAAAAGAAAAACACCTGAGTTACGGAGAAGTCTTAACCTAGGTTAATGCTTCTGGTTTTTATCCTTTGTAATTTTGTGCATGTGTTTTTTAAACCTCACAAAATTCCAAATTTGAAAGCCCCTTCTATTTTCTTAAGCCTTTTTTTGTGTTTGCTTTTTTGCAGTTTTACCTACTCTGTTGTTGCCCAACAGTCCTACCGTTTTAAGGAGGAAAGAGCGGCGGAAGAATATTCTTTTTTAAAAGACAGTACCAACCTGACTTGGCTAGAGGCCATTAAATATCTATCCTTAAGTGCCAAGAAAAATAGCTACCTAAGCATAGGTGGTTCTTACCGACCAAGATTTGAATATTTTAGCAACAAGAATTGGATCGCGGATAATAATGAAAATTATTATAGCCAACGAATCAGTCTCCATACCGATTGGCATTTTGGAAAATACCTTAGGTTTTTCGGAGAACTTTATCATGGCTATAAAACAGATGGGCCCACTTTTTTGCAAACAGATGATTTGGATTGGCATCAAGGATTTGTAGCCATCAATTTGCCATTGGATAATAGTCAGTTTTCCATTCGCTTTGGTCGGCAGGAAATGAAATTGGGGGCTGGCCGATTGGTCGATTTGCGCGTGGGGCCGAATTTGCGTCGAGCTTTCGATATGGGTAGGGCTACTTTCCGCTATGATAAATTTAGTGTAGACGCATTTTATGGAAAAGAGGTGAGCATTAATTTTGATGCTTTTGATAATACCTTCAGCCTCTTCAACGCAGCGGCTGTCAATCCAAAATTATGGGGAGTATATGGCCAACTTCCAATTCGTAAAGACAAGGCAGTGCATCATACGGTCGAGCTCTATTACTTAGGGTTTCAATCTGGTGCTTCGGCGTATAATGATGTAGCAGGCAAAGAAATACGCCATAGCATTGGCGGGAGAAGTTTTGGTTCTGCCAACCAGAGATTCCAGTACAACACAGAATTTATTTATCAGTTTGGAGATTTATCGGAGAATAGCATTAGCGCCTTCAATTTTGAAACGGATTGGAAATATATTTTTATTCATAAAAAATGGCGACCGATCATTGGTTTGAAATTCGATTGGTCCTCTGGGGATAAGGGAGTAGAGGATGGTCAATTGAATAGCTTCAATCCACTCTTTGTGAATCCCGGTATTTATAGTTTGGCCGCAGTAAATACCCCCGTCAATTTATTGAGTGTTCATCCGTCTTTTATTATTTTTCCAAATAATAAATGGATGTTCAATTTTGAATTTGCCACTTTTTTTCGCTCCTCTGTTAATGATGGATTATATGCACCACCTCGTTTTCAAATCCGACCAGCTGCTGGGATTTCTGATCGCCATATTGGTAATACGATTGGCTTATTTTTAAAATATACACACAATCGATATATAACTTTTGATATCAGAAGTTCCTATTTTATAGCAGGGGATTTTGTTAAAACATCTGGAGCTTCCGAAGACATTTTTCAATTTACTTCAACACTTAGTTTATTGTTTTGATTTTTTAAAAATTCATTCCTCCTAATTCAGACGAAACTTAATTTACGATGTGCATAGAATTAAGAACTAAATAAAAAAACATAAACATGGAAATAGGAATAGATAGCTTTGCAGCATCTCCCCAGCATAATGAAAAAAATAAGGCAAAAGAAGATGCCAAATCTATCGTAGAGCTTCTGGAAAGAATAGAACTCGCCGACCAAGTCGGGATAGACTGCTTTGGAATTGGAGAACACCATAGAAAAGATTTTTTAGATTCAGCACCAAGCATGATTTTGGCAGCTGCCGCAGCACGGACCAAAAATATTCGATTAAGAAGTGCGGTTACCGTACTTAGTGCCGCTGACCCTGTTCGTGTCTTTCAGAATTTTGCCACCCTAGATTTGATCTCAAATGGGCGAGCAGAAATTGTAGCTGGTCGAGGTTCGTTTACGGATGCCTTCCCATTATTTGGTTATAATTTGAAAGACTATGATGCCCTCTTTGCAGAGAAATTGGACTTACTAATTCAGATTCGAGATCAGCCAGTAATTAGTTGGTCTGGTTTATTTCGACCGCCGCTGAGGGCGCAAGCCATTTATCCAAGACCGATGCAAAAGTCTTTACCAATATGGTTAGGAGTTGGTGGAACGCCTGCGTCTTTTGCTCGTGCTGGTACTTTGGGATTGCCTTTAATGGTGGCCGTCATTGGAGGACAAACTCATAGGTTTCGTCCTTTAGTTGATCTATATCGAAAGACCGGAGAAAAAGCAGGTTTTACTCCAGAGCAACTCCAAGTCGGTTTGCATTCCTTCGGATATGTAGCCGAAAGCCGAGAAAAAGCCATTGAAGATTTTTATCCGGGTTACAAAGTAGCAATGGATAAAGTAGGAGCAGAAAGAGGTTGGGCACCCATGCGAAGAGAACAATTTGAAAATCAAATAGACGAATCTGGAGCGATTGTTTTAGGGACCCCCGAAGAAGTGGCGGAAAAAATAGCCCGGCACAGTGAAGCATTAGGAGGGATTTCAAGATTTAGCTTTCAAATGGATGTAGGTTTATCGCATGAGCAGATGAAGCAATCTATTGAGTTGATCGGTCGTAGCGTATCCCCTTTATTAAAAAAATAAAATTTAATCATGGCAGGCAAGCCATGTGATTTTTAAAATAAAAACAGAACATGAAAAAAATATTAGCCTTTGGAGCAAGTAATAGCAAAACATCTATCAATAAAACCTTAGCTACTTATGCCGCTCATCAACTTCGGAATGTGGAAGTTACCATTGCTGATTTAAATGACTATGCCTCTCCCTTATACTCTATAGATTTGCAAAAGGAACATGGAATAGATGAGAATGCAATGAATTTTTATCATTTGATTCAAGAGAGTGATGCTTTGGTGATCTCCTTAGCGGAACATAATGGTTTGCATTCCGCTGCTTTTAAAAACCTTTGGGATTGGTTGTCCAGAATTCCTATGGATCGACCGATGAATATCTGGGGAGGTAAACCCATGCTTTTATTATCTACAAGTATCAGTAGACGAACAGCACTAAATGTAATGAAATTGTCTAAAGAAATGTTCCCGCATTTTGGAGCGCATATTATTGCAGATTTTCATTTGCCCTCTTTTAATCATTTCTTTAAAGATGGTGCCATTATAGAAATGGAATACCAGGAAAAACTTGAGGAAAGCTTAGCGGTTTTCCAGAAATTTATCGACGGGGAATAAAGGAATACGACTAAATAAGGGCACAGAATAAACGCTAATATTAAAGGCTGAATGTTGAGCTAGACTCGACGTTCAGCCTTTTTTGGATTTGTCTTTAGACAAAAGAAAACCCAGAAGCATACTTTGAAAGTTCAATATCTTAGGACTAAATTGTCAAATTTAAACAGCTTTTAATTATTCCATATGTTTTACTAAACAAAGGAGTGGTGTCGGTCGGGAGACCTACACTTAGATCCGCCTATTACCTGCAGGTAATAGCGAACAATCGGGTTTTTATATTTTAAGGGCACTGTTTTTCTAAGAGAAAAAAGATGTGGGGGATCAATAGACCTTCTACGTAGTAGCAAACAATTTAAAAAATAAAAATAGATGGACGGAAAAGAGACCAATATGGAATTTAAATTATAATTTAAAGTCTATTAACTAAATGGCCACTAAAACAACCTCCACGAGCTATAAAAAAATCACGGATTTATAGAAACTAGAAAAAATAAAAATGAAAAAGTCCACACTGCTTTTTATCATTATGGTATGGTCAAGTGTCGTTTATGCCCAACATAAACGCTTTTCGATTGGGCTAAAATCGAGTGTGGGTATCCATGGAATAAAACCTCCTCTTTTTTGGGGAAACAGAGATGAATCTTCGGCTAGCATTGATATAGGAATACGTCGACCCAAGATCAATTTTTCTTCTGCCCTACTTTTAAAATATGCTTTAAATAAAGGCCAAAAGGTGAATTGGACTTTGAGTATAGGTTGTGGTTATGATTATGCTGCCATGAGAAAGGAATGGCACTTTAGAAGAGGTTATGATCCTAATTTTGTTCAATATTTAAGCGAGTTGAGGATCATACATGAGTTGCAATCCCATCACCTGATTATACCAATAAGCATTAATATTGAAGTATTTAAAAAGGTGATTTTTTCGGGAGGTTTGATTCGCACCAAGATATTGTCTGCTTCTATCGACCGAACGGCAAAGCGCAGTATAGATTTGTCGGCAGGAACATGGATGGATGAAGAAGTGACTTGGAAGGCAAACGAAGCGAAAGGGGTCCCAAATAATAATTTCAATACTCCTTTTTTGACGCAACAAATGGGCTTAGAAGGAACCATAGGGTTTGGGTATTACTTATCGGATAACTTAATTGTTGGAGTCGATTTAATGGCGAATCTTTCAAGTGGTTTTATTAGAGTCTACGTGGATTCTCAACAGCCATCAGATTTTTTTTATGCAAGTCATAAAGCAGTCCTTAGCTTGATGTTCACCTTGTAATAATTTGCGAAGGAAAAGTAAAATAAGTATTAGACCAAATGGAAAAATTCAAAGCCTACCTTCATAATATTAGCCATTTAGAAGAAGCAACTTTTGAGGAATTGCAAAAGTGTTTTAAACTTATTGAATTAAAGAAAAATGATTTTTTTGTTCGAGAAGGAGAATATGCGCAGCAAATAGGATTTTTAAAAGAAGGGATCATGCGTGCCTTTTTTCTAAACCAAGAAGGAAAAGAATACAGCAAACAATTTTTTGTCGCTCCCTCCATCGTAGGTGCCTATAGTTCTTTACTAAGCAAGCAACCCAATAGAATTGCCCAACAAGCTTTAACGGATTGTCAGGTGTTGGTCGCTGATTTTGTAAAAATCGAAACCTTATATGACCAGTACCATGATTTAGAAAGATTGGGAAGAAAAATAGCGGAGTATTATTTTTTAGAAAAAGAACAAAAGGAAATCGAAATGGCATTATTGGATGCCGACAAACGCTATCTCTTGACGCGAGAAAGATTCCCAATGATAGAATCTATCATTCCTCAGTATTACATTGCCTCATACTTAGGCATCTCACCGACCCAATTAAGCCGCATTCGAAGAAAGTTGTTTCCCTCCTAATTTGTTTACCTATGTAAAGGAAATTAAGAAAGAAGTGTTCGAACTTTGTCATGTATTTTATAGCTAGTTCAAAAAAATAAATAACATGATCGAAATACTACTCTTATTATCCAGTGGAATCTTAGGAATATTTGTAGGTGCGCAAATTGCAGAAGCCATTTTATTGGTTCCTTATTGGAAATCTTTATCTCCAGATGATTTCTTTGAATTGCACCGCACTTATGGTAAGAAAATCCATCAATTTTTTGCCCCTCTAACCATTGCGGCTACCGTTTTGCCGATGAGTACCTTTGCCTATAGTTTTGTGGAGCCTGCTGGTTCAACCATTCTTTTTCTAGGGATGGGTATTTCTACCCTTCTCTTTTTCTCTAGTTATTTCTTGTTTTTTAAGAAAGCCAATAAAGCCTTTGCGGAGCGGACTTTGTCAAACGAAGAACTGCCGCAGGCCTTAGCAAGGTGGGAAAAATGGCATTGGGGAAGGATTGTTTTTGAATGTATTGCCTTAGTTTGTGCCTTGCTATTGTTGTATTAGGCATTTAGAATGCTTGGATGTTTGAAGAGGGGAAAATGCTTTGGGACTTTTGCTAGAAAGTCGTAATTTGTTGTGAATAATAGGGCAGTGAATAGGAGAGGAAAGGGAACCTAGAGACCTTATTGCTCCGCAAACCAATCAAACTATAATATGCAAGTCGTATCCAAATATAACGTCCAAATTTTATTAGCCACTTTGGTTTTTCTGTTTAGTTGTAAGCAACAGACTGGAAAAGCCCAAGAAGAAAAAAAGAATGAGCCTAAGCAAGAGGTGACCTTAAAACCACTTAAGGCCATAACAGGAGAGGACTACAGGGAAAAACTATTTATTGCTATTGATCCAATCAGCAAAAAAATGGGATTATTGAATTTCAATAAGGTCGAGATTTTACCGATGAAGTTTGATGAAATTTATAGTGGTTTTGTCAATCCTCACTATGTAGTCGTTTATGAAAATCGAGGAAAGGGACTTTTTGATTTGAAAGGAAAGCGAATCTGCGAAAGCATTTATGATGGGTTTTTACTTTCTCCTTCCGACTCTTCCACCATTGGAGCCTATCTAGGAAGTGAGGAAAAATGGAGGATTTTCAACGGTAAAAAGGAAAGGGTTTTTGCTGAGGATTATGCAAAAATTGAATTTTTACCAAAAGGCTTAGTCCTCTTGCAAAAAGAAGACCTCAGTAGCAGCTTGGCTTCGATAAGTGGCGATTTGATAACGGATTTTAAATTCCAACTGCTGCAAAGGCTTGACGAAAATAAAGCTAGGGAACAATGGTATGTGGAGCATGATATTGTGGCCACAGCGGTGGAAGGTCTTCAGACGATCTACATCAACAGCAAGGGGAAAAGGGTAGCTCAATAAACCAAAAACTATTGCCCTTTTATACGGATACTATCTAGAAAGAAATACGACTTAACGAGAAGAGAAAGCATTAAAGCAAAACTAAACAAGCAAGGTAAAATGATGACCATGAATGAATATGGAGCATCCTACGTAGTAAAATAAAAACACCTTTATGAATAAACAAGAAAAACGGGTCAACCTATCGCTGCAAATGGTGCCCATTAATTGTACCAATTCCTATGACATTATTGATGCTGCCATACATTCCATTCAGGAAGCGGGTGTTAAATATGAAGTGCAACCTTTTGCAACCATCATGGAAGGAGAATTGGAGGAATTATGGAAAGTGGTACTAGCTGCCAAAGAGGCGGCGATGGACAAAGGAGCAGGTGAATTATTGATGAATATTCAGGTTCATTTGAAAAAAGATAAGGATGTCGCTTTTGAAGATAAGACGAGTAAATTTATAGCTTCCTAGGTCAAGCTAATTCTACAGACGCCTAAAAATGAAAAACCGATTGGTACCTCCACTAAAAAGACAAAGCGATAAAAGAAAGAATTTATGAAAGGGAAAATATTTGAACCCCATGAAGATTTGAAAGCATTTGTGATGTGCTATTGGACCTTGGATTTTCCAAGAGCGCAGAGTCCACAAATAAATACGATTGTCCCGGATGGTACGATGAAATTGATTTTTCATTATGGTGATTTATATTGGCATCATCCAGAAGAGGGGAGCAGATTTTTACAGCCAAGGTGTTTTTTGATCGGACAACTTACGCGACCTTATGTAGTGGAACCCGATGGAGATACTGGAACATTTGTGGTTCGTTTCCATCCAAATGGATTTATACCTTTTACTACTATTCCGATTAAAGAAATGGAAAATAAACCCATTTCTTTAAATACCCTTTACGGAAAAGAGGGAGAGGAATTAGAACAAGGTATTATTAATGCAGACTCGACCGCAGATCGAATTGAAATGGTAGAGCATTTTTTGCTTACCCGCTTGACGGATTCCAAGACCATTGATACTATTATAAAAACCACCGTCGATACGATCTTAGCAACAAAGGGGCAAATTTCAGTTACAGAACTATCTACCAAAAATCAAATACATCGAAGGCAATTGGTTCGTAAGTTTTCAAAGATGATTGGGTTGAGTCCTAAACAACTATCAAAAACGATTAGGTTACAGGCAACACTCAAAACCTTATTAAATCAAAAAAAGTCAAGACTTACGGATTTAGCCTACGATAATGAATACTATGACCAATCGCATTTCATTAAAGATTTCAAGGAATTTACAGGACTTTC
>CAYQRA010000255.1:0-8692 GCA_964419315.1 uncultured Saprospiraceae bacterium
GATTTTGTCCGAAGCGCCTTTTGTGTTTTGGAAGCGAATTTTTTTAAATCAAAGGCCAAGTACGTAGAACTTAAAACTGGATACGGTACAAAAAGTCAGGGAAGAATCCAGATTGGTATCGCTCGTTTACTTGATTGGTCGCTCGGTTATAATCTCTTGAAAAAATATTTTCCTGATTGGTGACGTTTTGAAAATCCATGAAAAGTTGCTGAGAAAATTTTCGTTTTTTGCTATTTAATTTAAAACCAACCTTTACGTCCCAACGGAAATAACCAGCATAGCGTTCTGAAAAAGCGAGATCGTTTTGTCTTACTTCGAAGCCAGCAGCATTGGAAGCTACTAAATCTACCGGAGTATAATATCGACCTCCTGCGCTAGTCAATTTAGTATCAATCAAAATGGCATTTTGTTTTTGTTTGCCCACTTTCCATTCTTTTCCTGCCAATAGATTGATGACATATTGATTATTAAAAGCAGTGTTTCGCTCGATTCCGTCGCTGCCTTTGTATTTTGAATCAAAAAAGGAAGCGGTCAATAATCCATGAAATCCATTGCTGAAGAACTTTTCTAGGGTGAGCTCTACGCCTTGATTAAAACCTGTTCCTTCATTTTGCAAATTGATTTTCCCTGCTTCAATTCCAAAGTCAGCCCCTAAGTTCAATAAGGAAAAAGAAGTAGCGGTAGGATCAACTGGAATATTGTTGATCGCCTGATGATACAATTCAACTTTAGCTCTCCAACTTTTAGCAAATGCATAATCATAACCCAAGATAAAATGTTGGCTTCGGGTAAATCCTAAATCCTTATTGGTTTGTACTCGATTGCCATCGGCATCACTGCTTTCGGTGAGTAGAATCGCAAGGGGTTGAGCCTGACTATGCAAACCATAACCTAAAGTTAATTTTTGGGTATTTGCAAAATTCCAAGTCAAGGAAGCTCTAGGCTCAATTACAAATTGTTCGCTCAAGCCCTGATAGAGTCCATGTACTCCGGCATTCGCCGACCATTTGGGACTAAACTTATGTTGGATTTGGGCATAGGGTTGAAAGGTGATGACATTATTGTCAAATTCATATTCAATTTGTAAATCAGAAAATCCATCTCCATCCAAATCAGGATTGCCTTCGGCTGTTTTATTGAGTAAACTAAAGTTTTGATTTTCTAAAAGGAAGCCTGTTCGTAAAGTAGTTTTTGGACTAAATTTTTTATTGTAAAAAGAGGATAGGGAAAGCCTATTTTCGCTATCGTTAACTTCGCCAATTCGAACTTTGGTTTCTTCGATACTACCGAGATTAAAATAACGATCTATGGTAACATCAGTGGCTACGGTACTTCCTGCGAGAACAGTTCGGATGTAACTGTTTTTTCCGATTATTTTATTGTGACGAAGTCCCAAAACCCCAAATCTGGACCGTGGTAAAAGGTCTTGATCTTTCTCTGAAAATAAATCGGTCGAGTCGATATCTGCCCCAATAAAATCTATGGTACTTCTTCCACCAATTCCAAATAAACTAAACTTTCCTAATTTTCCGGAAGGAGAATCTATTTTGAAAGAGACATCAGAATAGTCCGGTGTTGCCGCCGTTTGTGGTGGTGAAATTAATGCGATAAAACTATTTCGAGCAGAGACTAAATAGGAGCCTCCCTTATTTCCTAAAGGTCCTTCTGCCATTCCTTCCAAACCACTAAAAGCGGTCATCTGAAAAGTGAATTCATGCTTGTCTCGATTTCCACTTCTCATTCCTAAATCAAAAACACCAGAATTAGCATTTCCATACTCTGAAGGAAAAGCACCGGTTAAGAAATCGGAATTTTTTAAGACATTAGGATTGATGGCACTAACGGGCCCTCCGGTACTTCCGAAAGTAGAAAAGTGGTTGGGATTGGGAATGGGAATGCCTTCTAATCTCCACAAGACGCCTGATGGAGAGTTTCCTCTAATCACGATATCATTACGCGAATCATCAGCAGTCGCTACGCCAGCAAAGTTTCCGGCCAAACGAGCAACATCGCTTCGACCACCGGCGTAGCGGTTCACCTCTTCTAAACTGAACGTACGTGCAGATACCGTCGCCATTTCATTGATGGCTTTATCTTTAGCCACTTTGGCGGTGACAACTACTTCGCTGAGTTGTTCGAAAGATTCTACCATTTTCAAATTGAGGACTACTTCTTTTCCTGAACTAATGTCAATATTGGGAAGGGTAATGGATTCATAACCTAGATAGCTGATTAGAAATGCTTGTCGCCCAACAGGGATATTTTCTAATTTGAAATATCCATCTATATCGGAGACGGCTCCCATTTTTTTAGTTTCGTTGATCCATTCCACCGTAGCACCAATAATTGGAATTTCTGATTGTTGATCTACGATTTGACCTTTGACGGTTTGGGTAACGTTTTGTGCAGTCGCTGTAATAGTCATGAAAAGGACAGCCATTGATAAAAGTAAAATTCTCATTTCCATATTTTTAGAGGTGAACTAAAAGGTTGCTTATGTCTGCAATATGGAGAGAAATGTAGGGGGGTAAAAGGAGATTCCTGTGAAGTGTCGTTTTTAGAAGGTGAATCGTTTTTAGAAAGAAAAGTACATTTTGCCAGACTATTGATTGACCCAAGCTTTAAAATTACTTGTTCGATTTCGACTGACAATAAAGTCTACGGCTACATTTTCTTTGAGGTCTAATTTTAGTCGATGATTGAAATAAGGGTGAATTTTTTCTACCGCATTGATATTGATAATTTGTCCACGATTGATTCGAAAGAAAGCTTTAGGATCAATTTCTTTTTCTATGATGTCGAGGGTTTGGTCTACGATATAACGTTTTCCCTTATGATTGACTAGAAAGGAAATGCCATCTTCGGAATAGAAAAACAGGATATCATTAGTGGGTACAAAAGTCATGGAATTGCCTTCTTTGACCATAAAGCGTTGGCGAGATTTTTCGGGAGATAAGTTTTGTAAAAACTGCTCAATCATCAAAGGGTCTAGACTGGACTTAGTTTGTTTTTCGTGGAGCTTCTTATATTTTTTCAAGGCATTGTTCAGGTCCTTTTCTTGAATGGGTTTTAACAAATAATCAATGCTGTTGACTTTGAATGCTTTGATGGAATATTGATCATAAGCAGTGGTGAAGATTACGGGAGCTTCAATGTTTGTTTTTTGAAAAATTTCAAAACTCAAGCCATCTGCCAATTGAATATCCATTAAGATTAAATCCGGAGCCGTATTTCTTGTCTGTTCAGAAGGTAAGTTATTAAACCATTCCACACTATCTTCCACACTTTCTAAGACTTGTAAGACCTTCGTTTCTGGAAACTGTTTTTCCAACATCGCCTGTAGTTGTTGAGAGGCTCTTATTTCATCTTCAATAATGAGAATATTCATGATGGCATTATTTTTTGATTGATCAGGGAATGGATAAGCGATTTTTTACAACAAAGGAAGACTAACTTGAAAAGTGTCTTCCAGCTCTTCCACCTTTACTAATTCCTTTGCGGTTAAAAGCTTATACCTTTGCGTGATGTTTTCTAAGCCCACCTTGGTGGACGATATGATTTTTGATTTTTTTTGTAAGGTATTGCTAACCTTTAGAAGTTCTTTTTGTTCGTCGATGCTAATCGAAATGCGGAGTGGTTTTTTGGAAGAAATGACATTGTGTTTGATGGCATTTTCGATTAATAATTGTAAACTCAGAGGGATTATTTTTCTTTGTAGATAAGGTGGAGGAATATCAATATTGATTTTTAGATTGTCGAAAAACCGTTCTTTCTGAATGGCTACATAGGCTTTTACAAAATCCAATTCTTCTTCCAGAATAATCGTCGATTCTTCTCGACTGTCCAAAATGTATCGATACACTTTTGACAATTGACCAATAAAATTTTTAGCCACTTCTTTGTCTTCATATTCTACAATGTGATTTAGGGTATTCAAACTATTGAATAGAAAATGTGGATTGACTTGGTTGCGAAGTCCTTCTAGTTGACTGTGGACATGCGCTACTTTGACGCGCTCTTGTTCTTGGATTGATTTTTTTAGTTGACTATAATACCACACTGATTCGTAAATGGCTAGGATGAGAAAAGTAGCGGTGGCGGCAGCCCAAGTTCCTTGTAATGGAGTGGGTTCATTATGGTTTGGTAATTGACAAATAATAAAGAAAGAATTGATAAGTGGTGTGGCTATTAGGCTTACGATTGGCAAACAAAAAATAGCAGTGAATACCGCTAAGAAGATTCTTTTTTGGGTTTCTTTAAATGACGGAAATTTTTTCCGATACCAAATCATAATAAACCTATTGCTTATCCAATAGCAACTTGTATATAAAGCTGCTTCTGTCCATTCTAATGAAAAATTATGGTTAGGTGTATTTATTCTTATTCCAAAAAAAATCTGTGGAATAAGAAAGCCTAAGGCCAGAATTCCAAAAATGATAAACCAAAAATCATTAAAGCCTAAGTATTTTACGCTGGTGCTATTCATATTATAAAATTGCTTGTCCTGCCTTTGCTTGATAGCAAGTGAGAATAATCAAACCTAGATATAATAGGGCAAAGGCAATACTCAAAAAAGTAACGAAGGCCTTTCCTCTGATTTGTTTGGTCATAAAATAAGTAACTAATGGGATAATTTGAATCGCATGGAGGCCAAAAAAATGAGCTACTCTCAAATCTCCTCCTTCCGTACTCCAATTTAGAAAAGGGATACCATTTCCACCATCTGCTACTCCTACGTTATGTCCCCCTTGTGATACCATCATTCCACCAATCGCACTGGCATAGAGAAATCCAAACCAGGCAATTCGGAAGGCCCATTTCCTATTGGTCGGAAAGGCTAATTTAGGAGAAAAGGACTTTAGGAAAAGCCAAAAAGCAATGATCGTAAAGAGGAAGATAGCCCAACCCATTATTCCAAATACGGCGGAGTCAAAGGGTGTTGTTTTGTTGAAATGTGATTGTACGCCTCTCCATGCTTGTGTAGAAATAGCAATGTTTTCAATAAGCATTAAACTAGCGGCAGCAATGGCTAAGCGACTCGCAGTGATGGGCTTAAATGGGTAATTCCTAAAATACCAAGCCATCGTCCATAAAACGACAATGGCAGAAAGGATAAATTTTATCGGTTTGATCCAAATATTGATTCCCACCAATTCCCGACTGTCTATAAATAGTCCCATCAAGGCAAATGCCAGAAAGACGAAGTGAATTAAAACAATATAGTGTAAAAAGGGAAACCGTTCCTTGGTTTGAAAAAAGAAGGTGCTTGGGGAATTAATAAGCTTTGATTCTTGAGTTTTCGCCGAACGGGCCATTTGTTTTTTACCCAATATCGAAAAAAAATATTGGAAAATGGATTTAAAAAAGTAGGATAGAAGAATGATGAGGTGAAGTATCGTTTTTGTGAGTTGAAGTGTAGGTCTTTTTTAGTCCTAGGGAAGCATAAGCGCAAGATAGTTTTTGGGAATGGACATTTTAAATCAAAAATATAGATTTTTTCTTGTGGGAAAACTAGAAATACTTTTGACCATTTAGAATTACCCAATGGCGTTTATATCGTTTCGTGTAGTTGTAGTAGTTGGTAGCGCGTTTGATTGGTGAGTTGGATTCACTGAGAGCTATAGACCGCTAAACTTTGTTACAGCCAGACGTTGTTTTTATAAATTCTCTATTTCCTCTTTGGACAGATTGGTATATTGAATTATTTTTTCGATGGGTTCTCCATTTTTTTTCATATGCTTTGCTATCTCCATCTTTCCTTCTATCTTTCCTTCCATTTTTCCTTCTTTTCTTGAGGTATCGACTACATTTTTTATATCTCTATAAAACTTTAAACTTTCTTCATACGCTTCTCTTTCTTCTAGACTAAATCCAGCGATTTCTGCAACTTCAAATAATTTCTTAAATATCTTGTTTTGTAATTGTGCAGGTCGATCCTGCAAGCCAGATAAATACCTAAAAACATATAACCACTTATCAAATGCTGTTTCTAATTCATCTTCTGTTTTCTTAAATTTCGGTAGTTCTATATATATGAATTTTAATTTATCGAAAAACACTTCTGATCTTTGATTCTTTAACTCCACTACATGTAATAATTCAGAATCTGTTTTGTGGTCATCGAATACAAAATCTAATATTCCTATGGTATAAACTGGATCTAATTTATAATCCCAATCTCCCTTTTGGGCTTGTTCTTGTATCGGAAAGGAGGAATAGTAGATGCTTCTATCCTTGAAGTAATTTTGTTTCGCTTTTTGCATCTCCACAATAAATCGTTCCCCCGATTCTCCGATACAATAGAGATCAAATATTGCTTTTCTATCTAACTCATTCAATCCCAATTGCTCATTTCTTGAATAATTTAAGTCCTTAATTTGATGCCTCTTAGGTAATATTTGATTTAGAAAATCTATCAATAGAATTTTGTTCGGTTCCGTTCCAAATAACTTTTTGAACCCAAAATCGGTGAGAGGATTGATATATTTGTCTTTTAATTTACTCATTTTCAATTATTTATGCCTTGTTTTTTGCTCCTTTACAAAAATAATCAATTTCGAGGCGATTTGCTGTTTAAAGGGCCTTTTTTTCTCTCCTGTCTATATCGTTCACCATCGACTATCAATGTACTAAGTTCTCCAAACGCTATTGGAGAAGTGTGCATATTTCTGTACTTCCGTACTCCTATGTTTTTGATTTTTATTGTTCCATCTTTTTTAAATCATTCATCGCAGATTGGGATTCTGGAAACAAAAGCGTATTCAAATAAAATATTTTTCTTGCTTGATCATAAGCTTGGATATTATAATAATAGTACCCTTTTATTTGCAGAAGTGCTTCATCAAAATGGCCTGTTTTAGACAATGCTTTTATTGCTTGATCGGATACTGCTTTTTGAAAATTTTCAGCCTTGATGAAGTCCAATGTATTTTTATAAGCTTCTTTTTCTTTTGCGGTTCCAGTCAATTCAATTTTGATAAAATGACTAATGTCAATATAATCTGTTTGGTCTGAATTGGCCAATATGGATACCGTATAATTGGAGTCTTTATACCACAGGAGCTCTCCTCTAGCACCATAATATCCACCTAAATGACCAATGATACTTTTGTTGTTATACTTGCTTATTGCTATTCCATATCCATATTCGCCATAGGAGGTTTCGGTTTTTGGACTAAACATCAATAGCTTTGATTCTTCCGTGATTAATTTAGTATTTCGTAAGCCATTATAAAATTTGATCAAATCTCTCGCGGAAGAAAAGGTGCCACCTGCTGAATTGCTTCCCATATTTAAGTGATTGTTTGTTTTCCACCAATCGTTTTGATTCGACGGCCTTACATATCCTTGTGCTACCTTTGGAATGATTTGGCTGAGCCTCCAAAAATTTGTTTCCTCCATCTCTAAAGGCTCAAAAATATGTTCCTTCACATAGGTGGTATAAGACTGTTTTGAAATCGCTTCGATTAGAAAACCTAAGGTGATGAATCCAACGTTGCTGTAATGATTATTACCGATTCTCGATGGGTCAATTTTTAAAGCCTCATACAGGGTTAAATAATCTTGCAATTCTAAATACTCAAATTTAGGCTTTCTGTCAAAGGTTTGGTTAAACCATAATGGAAGACCACTGGTGTGTGTCAATAATTGATGAGTCGTTACCGAATCTCGGATAAATTGATTCGGAAATTCCGGCATATAATTTCCTATGGTTTGGTGCAAGTCAATTTTGCCTTGCTCTTTTAACTGCAAAATGGATACGGCCGTAAACAGCTTCCCAATGGAGGCAATATTGAATTTTGTATCTATCTCATTTGGTACCTGATGTTCTCGGTTGGCATAGCCAAATGCTTTTTCCAATAAAACCTCTTGATCTTTTGAAATGGAAATACTTAATCCAAAATTTTCATCTTTTGATAATTCCGTAAGGTATTCATTGGTTTTGTTGATAAATGGTTTTTTGGGGCTAAGATTTTCCTCGGTGGACTCTGTAGCATTTATTCGGATAAAATTTCCTTGGTAAAAGAGTCCCGTAGCTTGGTCATTTTTATCAAACTGAACAGAGTTTAAGGTATACTCATCCTCACTAATCCATTCGTATTTATACCTCCGATAGGTCCCCGGCGCTTCCCCCGCAAAACTTATTTTTAATTTTAGATTATTTTCTCCATAGAATTGACCATTTCCTATCCCCGCCCGGAGTGTTCCGAAGCTAGATAAATGACCCACTTCCTTGGTGTCGGGATTATAAGACCAAAAGATATGGCCATTGGGTGGAGGACCATCAATGATGGAAAGCAGACTATTTTCTGTATTGATTTGGCTCGAAGTGGTATGGTGTCGAGGAATTTTTAGGGTATCCGTTGTGCCTCCCCAATTTTGAATCCAAGTATCCTCTTTGAGTGTCCATTCTCCAATAAATTTGGCAAATGGATTTTGAGATTTTTCAAGGGAATCTTGAATTTCACTATTAGAAGGTTTTCCATTCAACGCAAAATTGATGGACGTTTGTTGAGCATCAATTTGCGGAGAAATTAGAAGCCCCAATAAGATAAGGAGTAGTCTCATTTTTCTTTTTTAATTATTGAATTTGTTTTAAAATAGATAGATGATTTTTTTGCAAGTCATTGAATTTGGCATCCCTTCCGCTTTCGCGGGTCACTCGCTTCGAGTACTGTTGTACTCGACCATA
>CAYQRA010000256.1:0-8667 GCA_964419315.1 uncultured Saprospiraceae bacterium
ATGATACCACTTATGGTCTTGGTGCTGCTCTCTGGACCAAGGATTTGGCGAAAGCCAAAAAACTAGCCGTACAAATAGAAGTAGGAGCAGTTGCGATCAATAATTTTGTAAGTTCTCATCCTGCCCTTCCTTTCGGCGGCATCAAACGATCTGGTTTTGGAAAAGAATTAGGTAAAGATGGGATCTTAGAATTTGTCAATCGAAAGACCGTGGTGATTGGTTAATATGGTCCGCTTACATAGCTCCATCAATCCCAGAAGTAAAAACCAAAAACAAAAAGCATGAAATTAGTCCTTCTAATCTGCCTCCTCTCCTTCACTGCCTGCCAATCCGAAAACCAAACTATAAATTCTCCGAAAATAAATCGTACCAATGTTCCGCCCATCGCTCAAGTCGATACGATTTCCCTTCCTTCCAAAATTCAAGAGCTACCCAATACGCTAAGTTTTCCTTGGAAGGAATCAGTGGAGAATAAAGCACTTTTAATCAATAGGATAGCTCCGCCATCCGGTTTTCGCCGTACTTCCCTTGCCGCAGATTCTTATGGCAATTGGCTGCGTCACCTCCCGCTCAAAAAAGCAGGTTCGCCTGTCCTTTTATTCAATGGAGCAACCAAAGGGCGTCAAGATGTTCATGCGGCAGTTTTGGATATTGATGTTGGGAAAAGAGACTTGCAGCAATGCGCAGATGCCGTAATGCGCTTACGCGCCGAGTATTTGTTTAGCCAAAAAGCCTATTCCAAAATTCACTTCAACTATACCAGTGGCGATAAAGTATCTTTCGATGATTGGCGACAAGGTCGAAAACCAAAGGTGCAAGGGAACCGTGTGGTATTCTCACCCAAAACAAACACGGTCAATAATTCCTACACCAATTTCAAAGCTTACCTACAACAGATTTTTAATTATGCAGGTACGGCTTCCCTCAGCAAAGAACTAAAGCCAATTGAGGTGGAGAATTTACAAATCGGCGATGTTTTTATCAAAGGCGGCTTTCCCGGACATGCGGTATTGGTTTTGGATATGGTGATCAATGAGGTTGGGGAAAAATGCTTTCTTTTGGGTCAAAGCTATATGCCCGCTCAAAATATTCATATCTTGCGAAATCCAAATGATCCGAGTCGTTCTCCTTGGTATTCCACTAATTTTGGAGCGACCTTAAATACCCCGGAATGGACTTTTGATAAGGAGCAATTGTATCGGCATTAAAAAAAACAGGGTGCTTTGTTGGATGCTTAAAGCGCCAAAATATTTAAGAACCAATTCTTAATCACCATGAGAGAAATGTTGCCCAAGAGGCTGGCGAAATTTACTGAGGTCGTTGCTAATCGACAACCAGACCTCACGGTGATTTTAGAAAATGTTCACGATTCCCATAATATTGGAGCGGTGCTGCGTACCTGTGAATCCGTAGGAATCAAGGAGATCTACGTTCTTTTTACGGAAGACCACTTGGATGATAATAACATCCGTATGGGAAAGAAAACTTCTGCTGGTTCAAGGAAATGGGTAGATGTCCATCTGTATCGCGATGCAAAGGCTTGTTTTTCAGCAGTAAAAAAGAAGTATAAAAAGATTTGGAGTACGCATTTGGCAGAAGATGCGGTGGATTTATACGAGTTGGATTTGAGTGAATCCGTAGCTTTGATGTTTGGCAATGAACGGGATGGATTGAGTAAGGAAGCTTTGTCTTATTCGGATGGAAATTTTATTATCCCGCAAGTTGGAATGGTACAGAGTTTAAATATCTCCGTAGCTTGTGCCGTCACCCTGTACGAAGCTTCGCGACAAAGACATGCCAAAGGGTTTTATGGCAATCACCCCGATTGGCAAGATCAAGAGAAGGCCGATTTATTGGAAGAATATAAAGAGCGGCATTTTGAAAAAAAGAAAAATGCCAAGCCTCGCAAAGGAGCCTAGGTACTTCTAAACGATCACCGTTCCTCCCGATTTTTTAGGAATCATCAGTATAGATCACCACCAAGTGATGGTATCCTCTTAAGATGGCTCTGTAAATCAAAGAGTTCTAACAAAAAGCATACAAGAAGTCTTTGGTTATCCCCAAATCGGTTAATTAACTTTAGTATGGAAATCTTTCCAAATCAGCGGTAGATGTTGATAATTTTAAGCACAATTATGTAGAATTTACTAGCCTTTTCCGTATTTTTGCGGGCTATGCGACTGAAAAAATTAGAGATTAAAGGATTTAAGAGCTTTGCCAATGATACGGTCATCAACTTCAATGAGGATGTGATCGGAATCGTAGGTCCCAATGGCTCTGGTAAGTCAAATATCGTCGATGCCCTTAGATGGGTATTGGGGGAGCAAAAAGGGAAAGAACTCCGTTTGGAGAAAATGTCAAATGTCATTTTTAATGGTTCCAAAAAAAGGAAACCAGGTGGATTGG
Organism: uncultured Saprospiraceae bacterium; assembly: GCA_964419315.1. GTDB lineage: Bacteria > Bacteroidota > Bacteroidia > Chitinophagales > Saprospiraceae > CALLVY01. The sequence continues at coordinate 2,407 of CAYQRA010000256.1, forward strand.
CACAAGTATCCCTGACTTTTGAGAATACTAAGAATATTTTACCTACCGAATACAATATGGTTACCATTAGCCGGATTCTCTACCGGACTGGTGAATCGGAGTATCGCCTCAATAATGTTCCTTGCCGCCTAAAAGATATTACTTCCCTATTTTTGGATACAGGTATCGGTTCCAATTCTTATGCAATCATTGCATTGGGAATGGTAGATGACTTATTGACGGATAAGGATGATTCTCGTCGGAAAATGTTCGAACAAGCGGCTGGGATTTCAAAATACAAGCGCCGTAAAAAACAAACGCTCAACAAGCTAAAAGGAACCACAGAGGATTTGGATCGAATTGAAGACTTGTTGTTTGAAATCGAGGGGAACCTTAAGTCTTTAGAAAAGCAAGCGAGAAGAGCGAAAAAGTTTTACCAACTTAAAGAGCAGTATAAAGAAATAAGCGTTGATTTAGCGACGATCAAGCTAAGTAGCTATAAAGATCGTTATGCAGAAGTCAATAAGCAGATGGAAGAAGGCGATGACTACCTGCGCCAGATTGAAGTTGAAATTTCTCAAATAGAAGCCAAATTAGAAGAAGAGAAAAAAGGAAATCTGGATAAAGAAAAGATGTTGTCGGAAGCCCAAAAGTTGGTCAATGATTTGGTAGGAGACATTCGAACGAAGGAGAATGACAAACGAATGTTGGGACAGAAATTGAACTTTATCGAGCAAAATAAAGTGAAACTGAGCGAGCAGATTGCCGCAGCTACTGGACGGATTGTTCAGTTGGAAGAAGATATTGAAGAGTATCGTGGGCGATTGAATGAAGATAAAAGATTAGAAGTTGATTTTGAAGATGAATTGGTAGCCGCAGAAAAAAGTTTAGCAGATATTCGGGCGAGTCATGGTACTTTGAAAGCCGAATTGGAAGTCATCTTGGAGGAGCAACAGCGATTGGAACGCGAAGTTTTTGAACTAGAAAAAACCAAAGCCATTAATCATAACCAGATCGAAAATCTCACCAAAGAGATTGAAGAAACGACTGGTGGTATTGCTTCGCGAAAAGAAGAAGTGAAGTTGTTGGAAGGACAACTCAATGAGTTGGAAGGTCGGCGAAAAAGTAAGATGGATGAGGTGGATAGAATGGAAAGAGAAGAGACCCAACGCCAAGAAGAAATCATCGCAACCGAAAACAAACTTGATGAATTGCGCAAAGCCGTTGCGGATGTCAATCGAGAATTGGATTCCAAGCGTAATGAATATAAATTGACCAAAAGTATGGTGGAAAACCTCGAAGGTTTTCCAGAGTCCATCAAGTTTTTGAGCAAAGCAAAAGAGTGGAAAAAAGATGTTCCACTTTTATCAGATCTACTTTTGGTACAACCCGATTATCGGATTGCGATTGAAAATTATCTAGAACGCTACCTCAATTATTATGTCGTAGATAGCCTTGAAGATGCCTACTTCGCGATCAACCTTTTGAACAAAACCCAAAAAGGAAAAGCCAACTTTTTTATCCTTGATGCTTTTAAGGAATATACTTCGCCAATGGGCATGATGCCCAATACTCAGCGAGCGATTGACCTAGTCGAAACAGATAAGAAATATCATGGCTTAGTTAGTTATTTGTTGGAGAATGTTGTAGTGACTGCCAGTGATGAGTTTTCTAAAGATTTAGCAGATAAAGGCATGGTTTTGCTTTCGCAAAGCGGTCGTTTTGTACAACGGAAATTTAGTATCTCTGGTGGTTCGGTTGGGTTGTTTGAAGGAAAGAAAATTGGTCGTAAGAAAAATTTGGAAGTATTGGAGGTGGCGATCAAGCAACTAGAGAAGAAAGAAAATAAGCTCTCTCAAGAATATTATTCCATTAAAACCCAAATGGAAACACTCAAATCGCAAATCAGCAATGAAGCGATCAACCGAGAGCGAGCCATTCTAAGTCGAATGGATCAAGAGAAAGTGTCTTTGATGACCCGTTTGGAAAACTTCGAAAACTTTATTCGGGAAGCCGATAGCAAAAAAATGCAGTCAGAAGTTTCGATCAATCGATTGTCTAAAGTCAACGAGGAAATAGATATTGCCCTGCAAGAGAAAAAAGCAGAAGGCGAAAAAGCCAAATCTCAGATTTCTGATACCGATGGTACTTTCCGAAAAGTTGCCGACGAACTCAGTATCGCTTCGAATGATTATAACCTCAAGAATATTGAGTTTATCAAGCAGCAAAATAAAGTAACGACCCTGCAAAGAGAATTGAGCTTCCGCGAAAATACTTTGGAAGAAACGCGCAGCAAATTAACTGCTGATCAAAGTGGCATCCAACAGTCAGAAACAGAAATCGTACAGATCAATCAAGACCTAAGCGGCTTAGATGAGGTCTTACTTGGAGCTTATGCCGAAAGAGAAGCCAAAGAGTTGTCTTTGACCGCTGCGGAGCAAAATTATTTCCAAGCCAGAGGAGGGATCAATGAGCTGGAAGACAATTTACGTAAATTCAACCGCAAGCGCCAAGATGCTGTCACGCAAAACCAAGATCGAAAAGATCAGTTTACCGATATGAAAATGGAATTGACTTCCACTTCAGAACGGCTAAAAATAGAATTTGGAATTGATATCAATGATGTCCTTCAGCAAGAACCTAAAGAAGGTTTGGATGTCGAAGAACTCACCATCAAAGTCACCAAAATCAAAAAGCGACTCGACAACTACGGCGAGATCAATCCAATGGCGGTAGAAGCTTATGATGAAATGAAAGTACGTTACGATAGCATTGTCGTTCAAAGAGATGACATCGTCGCTGCCAAAACATCTTTATTGGATACCATCAAAGAAATTGAAGAAACCGCTACGGGCCAATTCTTGGAAGCTTTCAATAAAGCTCGCGGTTATTTTATCGATGTATTCCGTACCCTCTTTACCGAAGATGACCACTGTGATCTTTTGCTAGAGAATCCAGAAAACCCTCTGGAATCGAAGATCAAGATTGTTGCAAAACCAAAAGGAAAGCGACCATTATCGATCAACCAATTGTCGGGTGGAGAAAAGACGTTGACCGCTACGGCATTGCTCTTTGCGCTATACCTCCTCAAGCCAGCTCCATTCTGTGTCTTTGATGAGGTCGATGCGCCATTGGACGATGCGAATATCGAGAAATTCAATAAGATTATCCGTAAGTTTTCTAAGGACTCTCAGTTTGTGATCGTTACGCATAATAAGGCGACGATGTCTGCGGTAGATGTCATTTATGGCGTCTTTATGGCGGAGCAAGGGGTGTCTGGGGTGAGCGCGGTTGATTTTAGAGAATTGGATCATAGCTCGACTCTGGAGACGGTCGTGGGTTAGAAAGATAGCTCGAAATAAAAAAGACCTGATGTGTAGCTGAGCGCTGTGCATCAGGTCTTTTTTTTGGATGGATGGTTTCCATGTTTTACCTGTCGTACAGCTTGAAGCTGCTCGAGAGGCTGAGATTTCATCGACCAGTTATTTCGTCTCTTTTTCCAAAAAAAATCCCTCCTTTTTTCTAGTATTCCTTGAATCCCATTAGCAGGAAGTTTGTTGATTTCCAAGGCTTACGGGGTGTGCAGCTCGAAGCTGCGCGACCGGTAAAGATGAATGCTAAACACATTGTTAAATTTTGCCAAATCAAAAATAAACAGGATATATACAGGGTTATAATTTCATTACTTAATCAAAAAAGAAAAGATATGAAAAAGACCTTGTTAGATTTTCAGAACTCGAATTTATCGCTTGTGGTATTGTCTGTTGGACAGCAGCAGGTGGTGAAGGGAGGCGCGGCTGATTTTGTTGTTATTGATGAAATTGATGGCCTTTAATTTCTGATAATTCAAAGAAAAAGCGATAGCGCTTGAGGGGGACTTGAGCGCTATTGTTATTCTAGGTCGGCGATTTTCTGGAGGAGCCATTTTTTGTCTGCGGCGATGCCTTTGGTTTCTTCTAATTCCTTGCGTAGTTTTTGAGTAGTTTTGGTATCTCCAGGAGTTGTTTTTGAAAGTATTTTTAGAAAACGGATAAGAGCAAGGTAGTTGTTTCTTCTCCGTTGAGGGATTTCTTTTTTTCGATTTAAATAAGTTCTAAAAGAATCCATTAATGAAAATAGTGGTTCAATTTCATCAGTGTCATAGTAAGTAATCATTAGCATTGCTTTTGAGGCTAAATTGTAGGATATGTCTTCGTATTCTACTGCTCTTAATTGCTCTACTACTTTTTTATACTCTTTTTTGTAAAAATATAAACGACCAAGGTTAAATGTTACGGCATTCTCTCTGTATTCTTTAGGCAGTCTTGAACTATACTGATGGATAAACTTTTCGGTCCATTCGAACTCACCTAATCTTAGTGCAATTATCACAATATTCATGAAATTCCAAGGAGAAAGTTCTCCATGTACAAACATTAGCTCATTGTTAATCAAAATTTCATGTAAATTGAAAAGTTCTTTTAAGAAAGCTGGTTTTCCCCTGTTTATCATCCTAATACAATAGTTTAACGCAGCTTCAAATATTTCTTTAGCCTCATTAGATGGGAAAAAAGATCCATACTTATTTAAAAGCTCTTTTAATTTGTAATAATGCTCTTCTTTTTCAGATTCAATCAGGGTTAAATAGATTTGATAGTAAATAGCAACAGGAGGAGCTTCTTCATTTTGATTTTCTTTTAGGTATTTTGTAATTTCCTCGATGAAAAGATTTTTGTATTCATGAGAAGACATGAAAGTTTTTCGTGTCAAAATATCGCAAGTTCTTTTAAGTTTTTCTGCTAAATAAAAAGTATCTAAATGTTGAATGATATCTTCTACATTAGATTTACTAGATCGATTTAATTCGAATTCAAGTTGATATCTCTTATCTTCAAATTTGTATTGATGGTGATAATAATTAGCAGACCTATATGGATACTTCTTTGAAAGTTTAGAAGATGTAATAATGCAGGTTTGGTAAAGTTTTTCTAACTTTCTTTTAGTAACAGCCTCCATTAAAAAATTTGCCTTATGCATCGAATTTCCCTCAAAAGTCTCCTGCGCTAAAAAACCCTCTACCAATTTCAATAAATCCGAACATAGCTTCCGATACCGCACATCATCAAAGGACTTTTCAGGATACATTTCCAGCCATAATTTTTCCTTCGTCAACGCTTTCCCATTATTCTTATTGATCTGCTTGATCAAACGTTCAAACAATTGAATCAAGGCCTCATTTTTATTAAAATAAGGCGAAATGATATACTTCCTTAAGCGATTCTGTTCGATCCGGTTAAAGTGTAGCAATACAGAGTATATTTTACTGTTTTCCATAAAATTGATCAATATTTAATTAGTTGGGCTAAACGGGAATGTCATCAGCATAAGCGGTTTTTGAGTAAAGTGAGGGGCTATCTAAAAGGTAGCCCCTCACTCGTTTAACACTTGATATTTAGAACCCTTTCTCTCTAGAAGTATTAGGAACTACCTTCCAGATAGCTCCTAATTTGGTTTAGCGCTCTCCAAATCTTTGCTAAGTTGATGACACTCGCCCTAAGCCTAAGTACTGTTTAAAGGAAATGAAAAAGATCTAACTTATGTTTTCAACCTTTTAGACTAGATTTTCTTATCTCATTTTTTTTAATATTAAGTGAGCACAAATGGTAGTATTTACTAATTTATTCATTATATTAGCGGGGTAGTCTTTGTTTAATTTAGACGATTTTGCCCCCCCAAATCCTGTCTTATTTATGCTTTACTCAGGAACTTTTTGGGCAATTGAGCGTTTACAAATTTTGACATAAAATTTTAACTTTTTTCTAAGGTTTTGATTGTCAATGATTTGTAACTTCATATTGGAGAAATTCATAGACCTATAGTCTGTGTTTTTCCTCGACATAACTATTAAAAAGTTAATTAGTTAAAGTTTGTTGTGCTAAAAGTAGCCTTTTTCACAATAACTTTTTTGAAAAAAAGCGATTGGAGTTTATTGCGCTGATAATCAGAATTATATAGATGTTTAAAAATAATCTAAGTAAAAAAAGATTTTCACAAGCCAATAATAATGTATTTGAATGTAGCTGCTAATGGCTGCAAATTTGAATAGTAATCAGTTAAGAAAAAAGTAGTTTTATAACTGAAATTATAATCCTTGAGCCAATAGTACTTTTTAGTGCTGTTTAAAAAATAGAGTTTTATAGTCTTCCATTTTTAAAGAATGAAAAACAAAAACTCATTTTTTCAACTAGTATAAAATCCAAGAATAAATGAATATATCAATTTACAAAACCCGCAAGGTCTTTA
>CAYQRA010000257.1:0-8633 GCA_964419315.1 uncultured Saprospiraceae bacterium
AACCTAACATAATGAAGAATCAGACATACAGTATCCCTTTGACTACAAACTTCTAAACCCAGCTGAACCAATCTCGAGTTCATGACTCTAGCTCAAGCATCCATAACAACAGTCAGGAATATCACTATCCACCGATGGCGAATTCGAATACTCAGCAGAATTTGAGAAGATCAAGTGTTAATGTATATGAGCCTAAGCAAATATCGACTACTACTTCTATCAAAGACAGCCAGTTATCCTTCAATAATGGGGCGAACATTATTAGTAATGTTAGAGTTAACAATTTTCAATATGGAAACTATTCACGAAATGCATCCTTGAGTCATGGAATGGAAAACGAGAAGTATGAAAGGACTAGTATCACTGATAACAACATTCTGAAGCATCCAGTTTTGAATCTGAAGTAAAGCAATTGGGATCTAAAGATAGTCAAGAGCTGAGCGAGCCCATTCAACTAAAGAAAAAGGCGACCTTAATAAAAGATGGAAAAGTAGTTTCAAAATGATTTGTTAACTTGATCAGCTACCCTTTTTTAGAACTTGATATTTTATCGAGATAAGAAATCAAGTATAGGTCTTTTTGAATTTTCCTTATACATCTTCGCTAATCCTCCTTCCACAAAAGAAGCTAATGGATATTATCCTGCTTGAAAGAAACAAGCATTAAGCTGGAGAGGAGGATTAGGAAATTGCCTTAATATCATAAATGTTTTAAACATAAAACCTCCTGTGTTTTGAGTTGTCAGAATTCTCAAGTTTACACAGGAGGTTCTTTTTTGAACTCTTCGTGAAAAATCGAGAGGACTAGTACTTCGTGAACTCTTATAGTTTGGTTTTAATTTCGACTGTTCTACCAATTTGCTTAATAATTCCTAATATTAGCAAAATAAAAATTTATCTTTTGCGGGATTTCCCACAAATCAATAGACGATAGTTAAGAGCTTTAAGCATTTAATAGAGCGTTCAATAAATCAATACTTTTGATCAAAATTTACCCAGCTATGATTAATATCCGTTTTTTTATGTTCTTTCCTTTTTTGTTTTTGCTCACTGCTTCGCTTTATGCGCAAGAAGTTACTCAAACGATCCGCGGAACGGTAGTAGATGCAGAATCTCAATTTCCTTTGATTGGGGTCAATGTTTTGGTGACTTCCATTGATGGAGGATTCCTTGGTGCAACGACTGACTTGGATGGGAATTACCGTTTGGAAAAAGTGCCGGTTGGTCGACAGACTTTAGAATTTAGTTATATCGGATATCAGAGTGCGGTGTTGAATAATATCCTAGTGAATTCGGGGAAGGAAGTGATTCTAAATGTAAACTTAGAAGAAGCGGGTGTTGTCTTAGACGAAGTAGTCGTCACTGCTAAAAAGCGCGACGGAGAAGTGACGAATGAAATGGCTACCGTCAGTGCGCGGGAATTTTCAGTAGAAGAAACCAATCGCTATGCAGGGAGCCGTGGCGAGCCCGCCCGCATGGCCTCCAACTTCGCAGGGGTACAAGGAGCTGATGATTCTCGGAATGATATCATCATTCGAGGAAACTCTCCCCAAGGAGTTCTTTGGCGTTTGGATGGCATCAATATTCCAAATCCCAATCACTTTGCGATTCCTGGAACAGGTGGTGGTCCGGTGACGATTCTCAATAATAAATTTTTAGCCAACTCTGATTTTTTTACAGGCGCTTTTCCAGCTGAGTTTGGCAATGGCATCGCTGGTGTTTTTGATCTTAAAATGAGAAATGGAAATAATGAAAAACACGAGTTCTCGGCTCAGTTGGGTTTCCTCGGTACGGAGTTGATGGCGGAAGGACCGATCTCCAAGGAGAAAGGCATTTCCTATTTGGCGACCTATCGCTATTCTACGCTTTCTTTATTTAGTGCCTTAAATGTAAATGTAGGTACGGATGCCATTCCCAGTTACCAAGATGCTTCTTTTCGAATCAATATGCCTTTAAAAAATAATGGCTACTTAGCCTTGTGGGGAATTGGTGGAAACAGTGACATTGATATAGTACTAAGTGAAGATGAAGCACCAGATGCGGAAACTTTGATTTTTGGCGCCAATGATCGCGATCAATATTTTGGTTCTAAAATGGGAGTTGTGGGGATCAATTATTCTCAACCCTTGAGCACAAGTACCTATATTAAAGCCAGTATTGCTGCTTCTGGAATTGAAGTCAATACCAATCATGATCTTATTTTTAGAAGGGTAGTGGATGAAAAATTTGTGGTCGATTCTTTACCGCCGATTTTGGATTATACTTTTTCGGAAGGAAAATTTTCGAGCTATGTTTTTGTCAATAAAAAACTGAACGCCAAGAGTGCAGTCAAGTTTGGAATCAATGCAGATTTGTATACTTTTAATTTTATCGACAGTGTCCGAAATGTGACTGGCGGAGTAGATGGAGAACCGATTATCGGCAACGACTGGCGGGTGCGTTGGAATAATAAATCTTCTGCAGTATTGCTACAACCTTATGTCCATTTCCGATATAAGGCAAGCGAAAAACTCACTTTAACGGGAGGGCTGACTAGTCTGTGGTTTTCTATCAATGACAATAGCTTATCGCCTATTGAGCCTCGGGTAGGGGCGTCCTATGATTTGGGCAATCGGCAAAAGTTGAGTTTTGGAATGGGTGTTCATTCTCAGATTCAATCGCCCTATTTATATTTTTATGGTGCCGAAACGCTTGGGAATGATCCACAGGAACACAACCTCGATATGGGGCTGACCAAAAGTAATCATGCTGTTTTATCTTATAATAAATTATTTGCCAAAAACATGCGCTTTAAGGCAGAAACTTATTTTCAATACCTCACCAATATTCCCGTAGAAGTCAACCCCAGTTCTTATTCCTTGACGAATAGTGGTTCTGGTTTTTCTCGACTTTTCCCGGATACCCTCACCAATGACGGAACGGCTCGCAATTATGGAATTGAGTTGACCTTAGAGAAATTCTTTAGCCAAGGTTATTATTTTCTCGTGACTGGATCTTTGTTTGACTCAAAATACAAGGGGAGTGATGGACAATTGAGAAATGTTTCTTTCAATGGTCGATATGCCTTCAATGCTTTGGTCGCCAAAGAGTTTACGATCAAAGGGAAATCTGCTTTAAATATAGGAGGTAAAGTAACGTATGCTGGCGGTCGTTGGTTTGGCCCGGTAGATGAAGTCAAGTCGGCTGAAGAGTTGACTATTATCTATTCAGATGAAGGAGTCAATACCCAACAGTTTCGTCCTTATTTTCGGGTGGATGCCAAAATTTCTTACAGTTGGAATCGACCTCGGATGAACCATGAATTTGCCATTGATTTGGTAAATATTTTTAACATAAAAAATATTCTGACCTTAACTTATGCACCGGATCATCCAAGTATGAACCCTATACAAGAAGAATATCAATTGGGTTTTTTACCTTTGTTTTATTATAAATTGGATTTTTAATTTAGCCCAGTATAAACCATGACCAAAGAAGATATAAAAAGAGATTTGTTGGAACAATGCCAAGAGATTATTGATCAGCGTGTTGGGGTTTCTCAAAGTGCGATTAATCGAGCGAAAGAAAGTGCCGAAAATGAGTCTAAAAGTTCTGTAGGAGATAAATATGAAACGACTAGGGCTTTGCTCCAAACGGAACAAGACAATCAATCGCGGCAGCTCTCGGAGGCGCTTAAATTACAACTGTTACTTGGGCGAATCAAGCCGGAAGTGCTACATGAAAAAATCACTTTTGGATCTGTGGTCAAGACCAATCAGGGGAACTATTTTATTTCAATAAGTGCTGGACGCTTGATGATAGAAAAAGATAAGTACTTTGCCATTTCCCCTCAAACGCCTTTGGCAAGAGAATTTTTACAAAAATCCGCTGGTGATAGTGCTACGTTTAATGATCGTTCTATCAAGATCTTAGAAGTTTTCTAAAAAAAGAAAATCTTGACAATAGAACCTAAAAAGCAGTAGATCAAACATTGATGATCTACTGCTTTTATCAGGAGGCGTTAAAGTTTTTTTCTCGGACAAAGCTTAACCTAAAGGTTTTACAATGTCTTTTTTTTGTGTAGATTGATTTTCATAAAGTCCTGCTTTTAGGGTTAAACAGGGTTTGTTATTACGAAAGGTAAGTAAAGACCATCAGAAAAGGAAACAATTGAAGATTAAACTTTTGGTTTTGGTACAAGGTGCCCAAATATGCTTTTTAGTATTGCGTGTGTATTTGGTTTAGAATATTTTCCATCTCCTTTTGTAGGGGTTGAGCACCAGAAGTATAATTATTGTGCATAAAACTAAAGATTAGCAATTGACCACTTTTGGCAATTAAATAACCACTTAGGCAATGTTTGTTACTCAGAGTACCAGACTTAGCAAAGACATAAGGCTTTTCTTTTCCACCATAGCGATTTTTTATAGTCCCCGTTTCTCCACCAGCAGGGAATACCTCCAAAACATAATCTTGGTTCGTCATTTGAAAAATTTTCCTTAGGACATTTGTTAAGGTTCGAGGGGTAAGAAGGTTGTAGCGAGATAGCCCCGAACCGTCTACCCAGATGGCTCGATCTGGCAAATCAGTCAGTAGTTTTTCTTGCGCATATTTGATGATTTTTTTGGTGCTCAAGGTATCTAAAGTCTCGTTGGCACAAGCGAGTAATAGCTGTTCAGAAATAAAATTATTGCTCTCCTGCATGATAGCCTGATAGGCTTTGTCGACAGTAGTACTATAAAGGGTTTGACTATCGGCAGATGGGAAGCCCGCATTCTGATGTATGGTGATTTTTTGGTTCAATAAATCTTCTAATAAGGAGACCAGCAATTCATGAGAATAATGATAGGGAATAGATCGCTTATAGGAATGCGGGATCGCATTTTGCAAATTGTATTCAAAAATATTATCCTGTGCTTGTCGCTTAATGCTTGCTTTGCTTTGTTGTAGCTTTGGATTGTCCGCTAAGTGAGCGGAGAATCGTGAAGGATGAACTTCGTATTGGGAACTGTTTCTTTTCTTTGAAAAGCGAACGGTATTTCCATAAATAGGCATTGGCGATTTTTCTGCTTGAAAGGCATAATTATAATCATCCCAAGCCCAACCCGCTCCAAAATAAGCATCTGTAAAATTGGTAGGACAAAAGAATAAACGCTCTTTGCGACTCCTTAGAAAATCAATGACGCCTTGTTGGTTTGGCCAATCAGAATGAAGGAGCGTCGGATCTCCGGTTCCCCAAAATAAAAGAGAATCTCCACGGATTTCATAGCGCAGCGCAGGAATGGAATCGCCCAGTAAATTTAGACAGGTATAAAGGGTAAGAATTTTGGTGTTGGAAGCAGGAGTAAAATATTTATTGGCATCGTATTCATGCAATACTTTTCCACTTTCGGCTTCAATAAGCGAAAAGCCAGTAAAGCTTTTTGAAAAACCCGGAGAACTTTCTATTTGTTGAGCCCAAACCATCTGATTTTTCTTAGCCAATTTTTTCCCTGAGGTACAAGAGGTACCCAGAAGCAATAGGAAACCTATCGCTAATCCAAAAAAGTGCTTGGGTAAAATACGACTCTGCATGTGCATATTTTTCAGAACGAAATTAAAAGTAAAGTTGGGTTTTTTGCAGATGTACAGTGCGTTGTATTATGGATAACATTAATTCATACAACAAATATTAAACCAGATTCTTCAACAAATTTATTATCTTTTGGAGAAATATTTTGATTCCCCCATGTCAAAGTATTTATTGAACGCATTTATTTTACCAGACTCCCTAAATTTGCCTCCTCATGAAAAGAATACTTTTCCTTTCTTACTGCTTATGCTGTAGCATTTTTTTAACGGCCCAAACCAGTATCAAAACGACGAATCCACTGGCCAAAAGTATAATGACCGGTATCTATAATCCCAATAATTATTTACCCGCCGAAACCATAGAACTTCCTGATGACATCACCGCAAAAATAATGTCGGAAGTTTCCCCAGATTCCTTAAAAGCTTATGTCACTCGCTTATCAGAGTTTGGCAATAGAAATACAGGATCGGATACGGTTTCTACTACTCGAGGCATTGGTGCCGCTCGCCGATGGGTACATTCCAAATTTGAAGAAATCAGCGCCGATAATAATAATCGATTGATTCCTTCTTATCTCCAATTCGATCAAGACATTTGTGATGTTGGACAACATCGCGATATTATCGCGGTTTTGCCGGGAGTCAAATTACGAGGGAAAGTAATCTATCTCATCGAAGGTCATATGGATAGTCGTTGTTCCGAAGCTTGTGATGGCGATTGCGAAGCACAAGGGGTAGAGGATAATGCAAGCGGTACGGCTTTGGTTATCGAATTGGCCAGAGTGATGAGTAAATTGAGCTTGGATTATACCGTGGTTTTTATGGCTACCATCGGAGAAGAACAAGGATTATTTGGAGCCAATGCTTTTGCACAATATGCCTTGATCAATGGGATTTTTGTAAAAGGCGTTTTGAATAATGATATCGTAGGTGGAGTGATTTGCGGAGCGACCTCTTCTGAGCCTTCTTGCCCGGGAGAAGATTTGGTAGATAGTACTCAGGTACGTTTGTTTTCTTTTGGGGGAAATAATTCGGCTCATAAATCTTGGTCGCGTTATATCAAATTACAGTACAAAGAACAAGTCTTACCACATGCCGATGTACCCATGGCACTCACCTTGATGTCGGCAGAAGATCGAACCGGACGAGGAGGAGACCATATCCCTTTTCGCCAAAATGGTTTTACCGCTATGCGCTTTACTTCTGCCCATGAACATGGCAATGCTTCGAATGCCACGGACTACCATGATCGTCAACATACTTCCGAAGATATTCTTGGGGTAGATACCGATAATGATAATGTCATTGACAGCTTTTTTGTAGACTTTAACTACCTCGCTCGAAATGCCGTCATCAATGGAGTCGCTGCTTCTATGGCCGCCATTGCTCCATTAGAACCAGGGTTAAAACTAGATACCACGGATACCGAAGGAGAGATCAGGGTAGAAATGCGGAATACCAATGGCTTTGATGTTTTTCGCATTGGTCTTCGGACAACTTCCCACGATTTTGATACGGTTTTTACATTGATTGGCAATGATGTGGATACCATTGTTTCTACCGAAAGATTCAATTGGATTTCTGTGGCTACGATGGATGAACATGGAGTAGAAAGTCTGTTTTCCGTAGAAAAAGAAATCGTATTGGACCTCACTTCTGTTGGGACAGAGGATTTGGTAAAGGAAGAAACGAAAAAGGTAGAATTATTGCCCAACCGTCCCAATCCTTTCGATGAAGCAACTTATATTGGTTGGATGGTCTATGACGATTCGGTCAAGAAAAGAGGGGAAGTGAGAATCGTAGATTTGCAAGGGAAATTGATTGAATCCATTTTAGTCAATATCCAACCGGGACTCAACGAAGTGCTGTATACCCACGGCTACGGAAAATTGGGAACCTACATCTACAGTTTGATCATTGATGGAATGATCGTGGATTCTAAGCAAATGGTTTTTGCTTATTGATCGCTTAGGAATCTGGGGGCAGTTCGCCAAAACTGCCCCCAGATTTAAAAACTAAAATAAAGAGATCCTCTAAAATTTGTCTTGATTTTTTATTTGCTACCAACAGTACCTTTTGCTGTTTCCAAAATAGCCGGATCATCCGCAGTCGTCGCTTTGTACAAGCCAATGCTTCCGTCAGGTTGAACGACCAAGTATCTAGGAATCCAATCGAGTTTTAAAAAGTCTCCCAAATTACTTCCCCACTCCCCATCTACGAAATAGTGAATCCCTTTGATGTTTTTTCTTTTCACTGCTCTTTTCCAAGCGCTTTCTTTTTTGTCCACAGATAGAAAAAGATATTGAATATCCGAATCGGCAGTACTCGCCTGCATCTCCGCTACTTTAGGCAAACCTTTTAAGCAATCGCTACACCAAGAAGCCCATACATCAACAATGATGGTTTTGCCTTTGTGCTGATCGAGTACTTCTTTCAAGGTAGATTGATTGCCCTCCAAATCAGTCAAGACATTCTCCAGAGCTTCCGGAGTAAAAACAGTTGGGTCAGGCCCAAAATTAAATGTATTCTTTACTTGGTCGATAATGCTAAGGCTTGAATCAGACCCAAGGCCAAGTGTATTTTTTTTCATGGCGATAAAACCAAAAGCCCCGATAAGGAGCAAAAACATTAAGAGTCGTGATTTCATTTTTCTTATTTTAATGCAAGTTAATTTATATTTTCTCGCTTATTTAATTCTTACTAAATCAGTTTGCTTGGCTCCATCTCAAGAGGAAAAATTATCCTCAATGAAAGAAGGAACGGGAGGCTAGTCAAAAAACTGTTTGACGGAGGAGTTTTTTTTGACAAGGGTTTTGGTACTTTTTGCCGAATGCAAAAGTACACACGCCGTAGGCAATCGCCAGTAGGCGTTAGAGCTTATAAATATCAAAGAATATTGATCCATGAAATTAAGTCTTGCTTAAGATTCAAGTATAATTTTATACTGAAAAATAACATTAACTAATTTAAGTTATTATTTATTACAAAAAAAGAACCTTTTTTGTTGCAGTATCTTAGCCAAGCAATCGCGCCCCAATACCATTTCGCTCAGGAAACACCACCCCCCTCTTCGTCACCTTCACC
>CAYQRA010000258.1:0-8611 GCA_964419315.1 uncultured Saprospiraceae bacterium
GTTCCAATCTCATCCAGACCAACAGAAGCCACTAGCCGCGAATGATTTCCCAGACGAGCCATATTCATGCAGAGCTTTGCCAAATCTCCTCCTGGGAGTAAGTCATATTTTTGGTGGAAAGCTGCTTTTTCATGAGAATTCTCCCCATTAAAAGTGGCCAATAATTCCCCGGCACATAGAATATCCCATTTTTTTATTCTTCGCGAAAAACTCATTAAATCCCTTGGTTTAGCTAGTATTCGTTTAATTGACTCCTCAAAAACCAATGCTAAAAGACTGATTCTCAACAAGAAATCTGCTAAGACACAAGTTAATGAAGAATTTTTGCAATTGTCCTAAATAGAAATTCTATTTTTGTATTTCCAATAAAGCCTAAATAAATCACACATCATCAGTCAAAACCAACAACATGGCTAAAGAAGAGAAAGAGGTGCCCCTCGATGAAACGCCCGAAGTAATTGCTACGGAGTCTATCAACCCTAATGCAGCGGTTCATAACGATCAAACGGAAGGAAGCGAGCGCTATCCAGATGTCTATTTCGACATCGCGCCGGATGAGATCGTAAAGGCAGAAAAAGAATCCGAATCTGTTTTTATTTTTAGATGTAAAAATCAGATCGCACTACAAGTTTCCATTTTAGGTGCAGATTTATTCAGATTTAGATATACAATTACTGGACTTTTTCCTTCCGATTTTTCCTATGCCATTGAGCCCAGTTTCAAAGCAGAAGCTGTAAACATCCAATTTCAAGAAAAGGAGAAGTACTTCTTGCTTGAAACAACAAGCGTTTCTTGCCGAATTGACAAGTCTGCCATGAAAGTCAGTTTATTTGATTCTATGGGTAATCCAATATCTCAAGATGGATTAGGGTTCAAGGGTAGAAGAACGATCTTAAAAGGCATCACCGAATTAGCCATCCATAAACAAGCTCCAGTAGAGGAAGCTTATTTTGGTTTGGGAGACAAATCCCGAAGCACAAACTTGCGTGGACATTTATTGCAAAACTGGTGTACCGATGCTTTCGCATTCAACGATACTAGTGATGAACTTTACCGGGCAATCCCTTTTTATTATGGTTTAAATAATGGCCATGGATATGGGATTTTCCTAGACAATTCTTATCGCAGTCATTTTGATTTTGATAGTAAAAAAACTGGGAGCCTTTCCTTTTCCGCAGCTGGTGGTGAAATGAATTATTACTTCATCAATGGTCCTCATTTACTGAAGGTAGCAGAAAGTTATATGAACCTTACGGGAAAACCCGAGCTGCCTCCGATTTGGACTTTGGGCTTTCACCAATGCCGATGGAGTTATTATCCAGAAAAAAGAGTCCGAGAAATCGCGGAGACCTTTAGAGCTAAACAAATACCTTGTGATGCTATTTATCTAGACATTGACTATATGGATGAATATCGTTGTTTTACTTGGAATAAAGAGCATTTTCCACAACCAAAGGAATTGATCGCAGACTTAAATAAAGAGGGTTTTAAAACCGTAGTGATGATCGACCCGGGAATAAAAGTTGATCCAGAATATGAGGTTTATAAAACCGGCGTAGCAGCAGATGTTTTTTGCAAAAGACCCAATGGCGAACTGATGACAGGGCCCGTATGGCCGACAGATTGTGTTTTCCCTGACTTCACCAAACCAGCGACCAGAGATTGGTGGGGACCACTTTATGAAGAACTTTATAAAGACCAAGATGTTAGCGGGTTTTGGAATGATATGAATGAACCTGCCGTTTTTAAAGTCAACTCCAAAACTTTCCCCGAAGACATCCGACATGATTATGATGGACATCCTTGTGCGCATGACAAAGCACATAATATATATGGCTTGCAAATGTCGAGAGCCACACAAGAAGGCTTGAAAAAATTGCGCCCAGAGCGGCGTCCTTTTGTATTGACTCGTGCGACCTTTTGTGGTGGCCAACGCTTCGCTGCGGCTTGGACTGGCGACAATGTCGCTTCTTGGGAACAACTCGAATTGGCGAATCGACAATGCCAAAGAATGAGTACCTCTGGTTTTTCCTTTATTGGAACGGATATCGGTGGATTTGTGGACCAACCTTCGGCAGAGTTAATGGTTCGATGGTTACAACTTGGGATTTTTCACCCACTCTATCGGGTTCATTCTATGGGTAATAATGTGGATGGTGCCGCAGAAGTTGATGCAGAAGGGGTAAAAAAATCCTTGGCGGAATTGCGGCTAGATCAAGAGCCTTGGTCCTTTGGCGAAGAGGGAGAAGAATTGGGAAAAAAGGCCATCGAAATGCGTTATCAATTGCTCCCTTGTATCTATACTGCTTTTTGGCAAAACTGTCAAAAAGGAACTCCGATGCTAAAACCACTAGCCTTTGTCGACCAAGCAGATCCAATTGCCTTAAAAAGAGAAGGAGAATTTTTATTTGGGGATCATCTCTTAGTGGCTCCAATTATGAAACCGGGCATTAAGACACATCGGGTATATTTGCCGAAAGGCCGCTGGTACAGCTATCAAAAAAGTGCTGCTTTTGCCGGAAGGCAATACTTAAACATTAGTAGTACTTTGGAACGCATTCCAATTTTTGTTCGAGCGGGTGCCGTGATTCCTCGCTATCCCGTCATGCAACATACTGGTGAGCGACCAGTAGATACCTTGGAACTGGATGTTTATTTTGGTACCGAAGAAGTAGAAAGTGTTTTGTATGAAGATGCAGGAGATAATTATGGATATGAGCAGGGCGACTATGCCTTGCGAAGGTTTGTCAGCAAAGGCAATATCTCAAGTTTTAAACTGCGGATGACCAAAGAAGGAAACCGAGCAGACAGTTATCAGAATTGTAAAATCAACGTTTATGGCTTGGCTTTTAAGCCCACAAAATGTCATACCAAAGACGGATCAATAGAATTCACCACTTCTAGTGTAAACAAATTGCCCGTCTACACATTATATTTAAATTCAGAATTCAACGAATTCGAATTTATTAGTGGTTAATGACATTTGTAGGAGGATTTCTATCTTGGTTTTTCCAAAGATGAAAATCCTCCTCTCTTTTTTGCTACCTTGCTCTTTATAGGTCGGTTCTTGCTTCCGCTCACCATTTTAAATGTAAACCACATGAGACTCCTTTCCCTTTTATTTTTTTTGCTTGCCTTTTCGCTTTCTCTTTCTGCACAATATTGGCGCTTGGTAGAAAAAAGCCCCATGCCGGAGCGGGTAAGTAATAATGCGCTAGTGGAGGGCTTCCTTGATGGGGTCCCATATGTTTATTCTTTTGGAGGAATTGATTCGACCAAAACTAGGCAAGGCATTCACTTGCGGTCTTTTCGCTATAATGTAGCTACCGATGTTTGGGAAACTATTGCTCCATTACCAGACACTTTGGGAAAAATTGCTGCTGGTGCAAGTAGAATCGGGGATACGATTTACATCATAGGGGGTTATCATGTTCTTCAGAATACGGAATTGTCTTCTGATAGAGTTCACCGATATGATATCAAAAACAACGTATATCTTTCAGATGGAGCTCCAATTCCTGTTCCGATAGATGACCATGTGCAAGCCGTTTGGAAGGATAGTTTAATTTATGTCATCACCGGATGGCGAGGCACTGCAAGTAGTCAGGGAAATGTCCCCAATGTCCAAATCTATAATCCGAGAACGGATGAATGGTTGGTCGGTTCTTCTACCCCAGCAAATGCTCTTTTTACTGCATTTGGCGCTTCCGGGGTAATCATTGGCAATGATATTTATTATTACGGTGGAGCCGCTGGATCTAATTTTGGCGTTAGTTCGCTTTTGCGCAGAGGATTGATCAATCCGATGAATCCAACCTCTATTGGTTGGCTAGGACAAGAAGGTGATCCTGACAACATGGGCTACCGGATGGCAGCTACCACGGTAGATGGCAATCCATATTGGCTTGGAGGCTCTTCGAATACCTATAATTTTGATGGAATTGCCTACGACAATTCTGGCCCCGTTCCGATTGCCAAGCGCAGTTTGCTTTTTGACCTTACTAATCAGACCTGGTTTGCAGATACGATTAATCCTTTGCCAATGGATTTAAGAGGGGTTGGAGAAATTTCGGATACGGTAAAATACTTGGCGGGCGGTATGTTGGAAGATCAGTGGGTCAGTAATAAGACCTTTCGTTTGGAGCGCAGCTTTGAACCCGTTTTCCCCATGAATCCTAATCATGTGGTAGACCTTGGTCAGACTCAAGAAAGCTTATCCCTCTTTCCGAATCCAAGTTCCGGTAGGTTTGAAGTTGAAATGAAAGACCAACTGCTCGATGGACTATTAGAAGTCTTTGCAGCCGATGGCAATCGGATTATGAATTTGGTGGTAAAAAACCAAAATCGGGTTTCGATTGATTTGAGTAAATATCCAGCAGGGGTTTATTGGGTGAAAATTGCGGGTAAGGTTGGAAGGATGGTTGTGGGGGATTGATCGGTATTGATTAAGGGTGTCCAGAAAATTATTGGGTATTTATTCTTAAAACTAGGATTAAATTTTATTGCAAAAAAGAATATTAAGTCCTGAATATCCAATGTCCAATATTTGTCCATCCCTGACTGACGTTGACCTTTCCTTTCATTATACACGCCGGGGTCATTAGAACTTAGCTTCCACTATTCATTTTTTTCCAATCTACT
This sequence comes from uncultured Saprospiraceae bacterium, assembly GCA_964419315.1. Taxonomy (GTDB): domain Bacteria; phylum Bacteroidota; class Bacteroidia; order Chitinophagales; family Saprospiraceae; genus CALLVY01. The sequence continues at coordinate 4,642 of CAYQRA010000258.1, forward strand.
TGGAATAAGGTTTCTTCTAAGTAATTTTCGAAATCGCGAAGAACCTTGGGGCTTGCATAATTATTGATAATCGTCTTTTCTCGTTCGTCGAAATTAAGATAGGTAATTGTCTTTGGGATATCCTCTATTTCCTTTTGATTGGCAGGATACACCTCTAATAAGTTAAAGTATCCCACTTGATAGGCTTTGGCTTTTATAGCCTCCAGAAAAACTTCGTCCGTCCAAGCTTCATATCGCCCAAGTAGGGAAACATCCTTTTCTCCATAATAGGTCAAGTGTCCATTGGAAAATAAACGGATTTCAAAAACAGGACAAATACCGTAGCATTCCGTTTTTTTAATGACCGCTACTAAATAAGGAGGAATGGGAACAGGAATCTCTTCTTCGACGGCCTCTTCTACTTCTTCTGTTGCTATCACCGGAGGGTTTGAGCTTAGCTCCGTAATGGTGATGGGTTCTTCTTGAATGACTTTATTTCCCTTTCGGGTACAAGCCACAAGGGACAAAAGGATAAAACAAAGAAGGATATTCTTCATAGGTATTTAACGTAATTATTCCAATAATTCTTACTCGTGGGTCTGAGCGAAAAAAAATGAGCTCTGCCGGCTGAATAACTTGTGGCAGAGCTCTGATACCGAATTAATTACTTTTTATTCTTTTTCTTTTTAGAAGCTTCTTTCATTTCTACTTGCTTCTTCTGCTCTTTCAAAGCTGCTTCTAATCGATCTTGGAAACCGCCTTTCTTCTTCTTTTTGGGCTTTTTCTTATAAGCTTCTAACTCTTCTTCTATCTTTTTCTTGTCAATAATGTACTCTTTAGTCACTACTGTTTGCAAAATATTCAGCAAATTACTAAAAAGCATGTAACAGGTCAAACCCGCAGCGAAATTATTGAAGAAAAATAAAAACATTACTGGCATCATGTACTGCATATTCTTCATCATCGGGTTCATACTCATGTCCATATGCTTGGTATTATAGTAGGTATAAGCTACAGTGGAAGCCGCCCAAAGCAAGGTAAACAAACTTACATGCGCTCCGTAAAAAGGGATCTCAAATGGCAGATTGAAGGCTACATCAAAACTTGACAAATCTGTTGCCCAAAGGAAACTAGCTTGTCGAAATTCTATCGAGGCAGGGAAAAACCGATAGAGGGCAAACCAAATTGGCATTTGTAAGACCATCGGCATACAGCCACCGAGCGGACTCACCCCAAATTCCCGATACAGCTTCATGGTTTCTACCTGAACGGCCTGTTGGTCATCTCCATGTTTCTCCTTTAATCCAGCAAGGCGAGGTTTTAAAGCTCCCATTTTGGATTGAGAATAGAGCATTTTATAGTAAAGTGGGTAAAGGACCAATTTGACAATAAAAGTCAAAACGAGAATAACGATTCCTTTGCTTCCAATGAATTGAGACAAAAAGTTAAACATCGGCTTGATCACCCAACGGTTAACGGTTCCAAAGATACTGCGACCGTATGGAATGATTTCTTGGAGATCAGAACCTACCGCCGCTAAACGTTCGTATTCATTGGGGCCCATATACATTTTCATGGCAAACGTTTCGGAGCCACCGCCTTGGAAAGGAATATTTAATTCACTTTTCAGTAATTTTAGATCCTCATCTTCCACCTCTAAAACCTTAGTTTCCATCTTACCATTGGCGAAGTTATTGGCCGCAACAAGGGTGGTATTGAAAAACTGGTTGGAGTGAGACACCCATTTTAAGGTGCCGCCATCTGCATTTTCTTCTCCATCGGAAGTACAAGAGCAATAGGTCGGATCATCTTCTCCAGATTTAAAGTAAACCGTAGAATAGTTTCGTTCGTAGGTGGTATTTTTTTCTAGCTTATCTGCATAAGTGACCCAATTCAGTTTTACCTCTTTTGCATTTCTTGCCAATACCTTATCTAAACCAACCATATTAAGCTGGTAATCCATTTCATAAGCATCCGGCAATAAAGTATATACCTGTTCAACATACTCTCCATTAACCAAGTTGGCTTTGAAGCGAATCGTATTCTCGTTGATCGTAGGCTGAAAATAGAGATCCTCGGAAGAAATCATCCCCGTAGGAATATTAGCTACTGGAAATAGATATTCAAAGTGGTTTTTCTCATCCTCCATCAGTTTTAGCTCAACTTTGGTTTCCACCTTATTTTCATCGGTATGAATCTTATGGTATTCCTTAAGCAGGACTTCTTTTACTTTTCCGCCTTTATTGGAAAAAGTAATTTTTACATATTGATTCTCCAAAACTTCCAGTTTTTCTTCCCCGGAAGCACTAGCAGCAAAAGGGCCATAGGCACCGGATAACTGTTGTAAGCGAATGGAGTCATTTTCGGAGTATGCCGGAGCATTGGTCTCCGTTGGATTGGCTCCTTCCAAATTGGCTATCTGAGGATTTGCTTCCTCTAATTGACGGATTTGCTCCAGAGAATCTTGCATTCTCATTTCTGCCAACTGCTCGGGGGTTGGTTTTGTCAATTGGCCATAGACCAATACCAAAATAAAAATCAAAACAAACCCCGTAATCGTATTCTTATCCATTAGTTTTTTTTAGTATATTAAGAACTCCCGTTGATTCTTTGACTCCCAGTGTTTTAAAAATTAGAATGTAAAACATTTATAAACCACAGGATCCCTTCAAAGTTTCAAAATCAAAAAACATTAATATCATTTTTCAAGGTAAGTCACATTTCTTTAAAAAATTTGTGGGAAATGTTAATTCTCGCATGAAATTTGAATGCTATCTTTACTATTGAAGGCTGTTTAAAAAATATAGACCGCTAAGACTTATTTTTTAAACTCTTTATAGTAAGATCTCAAGAAGCATTTTGTTGAAAAACAGATGCTGCTTTTGAAATCCAACGCAAATGTACAATTTTGTTTATTTTAACAACACCAGACATGGATAATTATTCAGTGAATATAGACCAACAGCTCCTGAAAGCCTATTTAAATGCCGATTACTGTATCGTCAAACCATCTTTGAAGTTAAAAGTTGGGGAAATCTCTAGTGAATTGGATGTATTTTTGATGGACAATAATGCTTTTTATTGGGCATTCATCACTGCGTGGAACCCACACACCCAAATTCTGAAGGAAGAAGAAAACGAAAAAAGGCATTTAGATTTGATGCAAACGCTCTTTGAGGGAAGATATACCTTTTGTGAAGGATATGGGGAAAGTCAAGATGACCGATGGCCCTATGAAAAGAGTTTGATGATTTTGGACATTACAAAATCAGATGCGATGCGTTTGGGTCGTCGTTTTGGACAAAATGCTATATTATATGGTGCTTTGAAGAGTCCAGCAGAATTGGTCTGGTTAGAAGGACTTAATAATTAAGTCAAAAGCATACCTTTGTGTATGCAAAAACGGAGGGTTAATTGAATTAACCCTCCGTTTTTTTGTGGTTTTTCTTAAAATTCGAGGAAGTCCGCAATCTGGCGATCTATCGCAGCCAAAGTTTTGGGCTCTTCAATTTCACCTTGCGCGTTCTTAAGTGATTTTATTTGAGAAATCGGCAATTGGAAAGGCAAAACGGTTGCTCCCAGATAATTAAATATCCCCGTTAAATGATCCATTCCACGTAAATTTCCGGCTCGGCCAGAGGCAACGCCTACTAAAGCCACTTTCTTCCCCTTAAAAGTTGCTTTTAGTTCTCTAACCGAACAAGCATCTAGAAAAAGCTTTAATATCCCGGGGAAACTTCCATTGTATTCTGGTGAAATAACCACTATTTTCTCTGCAGCAATCACATATTCATCCTGAATAAGCGCCAAATCATTGGATTGACCGGGTACGGAATACATTTCAATTTGTATTAAATCTGCGGGAATATCTTCTAAGGAAAAGAATTTGACCGATTCAGAGGCCGCTTCCTTCATGCGTGAAAAATATTGTTGGGCAACCCGTTTGGTTTCGCTTCTCTGCAAGTACCCGAGCTTGGGAGTCCCTTGCTCT
>CAYQRA010000259.1:0-8610 GCA_964419315.1 uncultured Saprospiraceae bacterium
AAAACAGAGTTTAGAGGAAAGATTAGTTTGAGTGCAGAAAACATCAATCTAAAGTTTGATGGTTTTGCTAAGATTGATTCTCCAGTTTTGCCAAAAGCCAATTGGTTTTCTTTGAGCTGCGAAGCCGACAAAAATAATATGATTATTGAGTATAATAATCCTAAAAATTATAATGGAGGACCATTGGTAACTGGTGTTTATTTGAGCAAAGAAACTGCTCGAGCTTATCCTGCCGTAATGGATGTGCTTTACTTCCGTAAAGATCGTCCGCTCTTCGTTGCAAAGGGAGAGAACCTTGGTTTGTTTAAATACAATCGCGTCAATGACGAATTTGTTTTTGGCGACTCCTTGCGGGTAACCAGTGGCAGCCCTTATGGCGATTTAATGACCGTAAATAATAAAACCGGAGAGGTGCTCGGTAGAGGAAAGTTGAATATCGGTACTGGGCTAAAATACATGAGTCTGACCACGGCTGGACAAGTGAAAACTCAATTAGATCAAGAGAATAGTTCGGTTGAACAGGGGCCTGCGGAAGTAGAAACGGAGGTGATGGTAATGGCAGGAGTAGATATGAAAATTCCAGATAAATTACTAAAGATTTTGATTACCGATTTGCAAGCGAGTAGCTTTGATGCTCGACCGATTGATTATCTCAAACACGGAACTTTTTATGAGGATGCGCTAGCTACCTTTGTCCCAACGGCCAAAAACTTGAAAAGTGAGATTGCGGAGATGAAAAGTACTGGTTTAGATTTGGATAATAAATTCAATAAATTTCCATTTCTGTTTAGCTACCTGCCAATGGGTTGGAATTCAGAATATCAATCTTTTGTCAATTCCAAATTGGAAGTTGGCTTGGCAAGTATCAATGGAGTACCGATCAATCGAATGCTGAAATGCCACATCGAATTCAAAATGCCTTCCAATGAAGATGATCGGGTCTACATGTATATCCAATCGCCAAGTGAAGATTGGTATTTCTTTGGCTATAAGCAAGGGATTTTGAGTATGGTTTCTTCCAATACCAAATTCAATGATGCCTTACTTGGTATGAAAACCAAGGAGCTTACTTTCAAGCAAAAAGATGGAGGCGTTTATGAAATTCAAGCCGTTGATCCAAACTCGGCTCTTATGTTTGTCAATAGAATTAAAGCTTCTAGAACGCAAAAATAAGCTACCCTGTTTATGGGATTTTTTAAATGAGGTTCAATCTTAATGACCTCCATGTATCGCCCAAAAGCCTCTAAATCAAAGGCTTTTGGGCGATTTTTTTAGAAGACCTCAGTGCGATTTTTTTTTCATTTTTTAGCGCTACTTGATTTCCCTGCACGCTATGCGTATATTTGCTTTACGAATCGAAATACAAAACTTACAATTCCAATCTTTAAGGTATTGATAAACATCCAGATACCTTTTTTACAATACTAGTAAAATTTTGCTTTTAGGAATTGTATTCACTACTTCTTAATGTACAAAGTACATTGATCCTCCCGCGTGTTATTATCAATTCCCCATTCCTCCTTTCCCTCACAAAAGAATCATTGCTAATTATTTTGGCATCGACCTGCTTCGCATTGGAGCGGATCATGCTGCTATTGCTTTTCAATAGCAAGAAGTGCTGAGCACCTTTTTTAACTCTTCAAAACTCATTTGAAATGAATAACTATTTGCGTCAATCAATGGCTTTGCTTTGTTTGTTGTCATGGAGTTTCAATATTAGTGCCTACACGGCTTCTTCTTTTCCGAGTAATCCTGGAGAGTTCCTAAAAGGTTTGAAAGAATATATGACCGCCAGTAAGAATGCAGAAATGGAGGCCATTTATGAAGATTTTGAAAAGCAGTATAATAGAGGTCTCTTCTCTGAAAGTGATTTCGATATGATCTTAAATACCTCCAATTTGGCACTCGAAAAAAAGATCCCTGCGAATCCTTATTTTGGTAAATATCTTCAAAATGTTATCCTCATTCGGAGTAATTCTAAAGCAGAAAATAAATTTGTAGCATGGCATAATATCACCCAAGCCTTGATCGATGATATGACCGGCAGAAAATTTAAACCCATAAAAAATTTCTTCGAATTTAGCCTTTCTTTTTTCGAAAAGAATGCTTTGCGGTTTTCTGAAAAAGGAGTCTCTTGGTACTTTAGCGAAGCGGACTACAAATTTGTCTATCATAAAAAAGAAGCCTTCGTTTATTTTGAAAAAGTCAATTTACGAGGAGAACTGAGAGGGAATGTCATCGCCTTAAAAAATGCCAAGGGAAGTTATTTTCCGAGTAGCAAAGAATGGAAAGGAGTAGGTGGAACGGGGGTTTGGGAACGAGGTGTAAATTTAGGGCAAACCTTTCAAATGAATGGCGCTTATACCTTGGAGTTAGACAAGACGGTTTACAAGGTCGATAGTGTACAACTTAGTTATCCTGACCTATTATCGAATGGTCCTATTTTGGGAACTTACCAAGACAAAATTTTCGTAGGCAGCAACGCCGCAAAGGAAGTTTCTTATCCACGTTTCGAATCTTTAGAAAGAAATTTAGTTATCGATAATATTGGCACAGGGATGAAATTTGTTGGTGGCATTCGCCTACAAGGAGCTAAGGTTTATGGCTATGGAACCAAAGCAGAAAAAGCTAAATTCACTTTTCATGATGCAGATGGAGCAGTTTTGCTTAAAGTTAGAGCGGAATTATTGTCCTTAAAAAAAGCGGAGAAAATGACCGGACAAAGTGTTCACTGTGTACTTTATTTTGGCAGCGATTCTTTGTACCATCCAAGTACCAATTTCAACTTAAACCTAGTCGATCAATCCATCGAATTGACGCGTGGAGATCGGGGCAATGATCGGAATCCCTATTTTAGTTCGCTGCATCAGGTGAATGTAGATGTAGATCACATCAAATGGATGGTAGCAGAAAATCGGGTAGAGATAGGACACCGAGCAGTTTCTTTTGCGAAGGTAGAGAAAAAGGTCGTTTTTGAATCCCTCAAATATTTTAAAGAATCTGATTATAACCGTTTGCAAAATATTTCTTCCACCAATCCTATCGCCACCATCAAGGTTTTTTCTGAAGAAAAGAAAACCCGTTTTTTAGATGCGAATGAACTGGCCAAGCGATTCAACCCACGCTTCGAAATTTCTAGTATCAACAGTTTGATTTACGATCTAGTAGCCAAGGGCTTTATCAATTACGATAAAGATCAAAAAGTGGTAGAAGTAAAAGATAAAGTTTTTCATTATGCAGATGCCAGTCAAGGCATGGTTAGTTTTGATCAGCTCCGCATCGAATCTGTGGCAGATAGTACCAATGCTATTTTGGATTTAAAGAATAATACGATTAGCACTAATGGGGTAAAAAAAGTAGAATTCAGCAAACGACATAATGTGGCATTGAAGCCCTTTGGGGAAAGCATCCAACTCCGACAAAATCGGGATATTGGTTTTGATGGAAAATTATTTGCTGGCTTTTCTACCTTTAATGGCAAAGATTTTTCTTTTGTTTATGATCAAAATCACATCGAAATGGATTCTATTCGCTATTTTGATGTATTCGTTCCTTCTGGAGAAAAAGACAAAATGGGAAGACCTGTCGCGCTTTCCATCGCCTCGCGCATCGAGCATGCCAATGGGGTTTTACTAATTGATGCACCAGAAAATAAAGGTGGTGAAAAAGACATTTCTTTTTTCCCTTCTTTTAAAAGTAAAAGGACCTCCTACGTTTATTATGATTCTCCCGAAACACTAGATACCTGCTACACCAGAGATTCTTTTTATTTTGCTATTGCTCCTTTTTCATTAGTCGATTTGGATAATTTGCAAAAGGAGCAACTCGAGTTTAAAGGCAAGATGGTCTCCGCCGGAATCTTTGATGAATTTGAAGAGACTTTGCTTTTAGATGAAGAAGATCAATCCCTTGGATTTTTAACACAAACTAGCGATGAAGGATTTGCCAATTATCAAGGAAAAGGAAAATTCATTGGAGAGATAAGTCTGAGCAATCGAGGCTTTTTAGCAAAGGGAAATATTCAATACAAGGGCGCTTCTATTCAGTCGGAAGACATCATCTTTAAGCCCAAGCAAATGACTTCTTCTGCCGATCAATTTAACTTAGAAGAGAATCGCAGCGGAGCCGTGCAAGTTCCCCAAACGGTCGGCTATGATGTATCTATTGATTGGCGACCTTATGTAGATAGCATGTACATCTATTCCAAAGATCGTCCTTTCGAATTATTCAAAGAAGATAATTATACGCTGGAAGGGCTACAGATTTTAACACCGGGTGGACTCAAAGGAAGAGGTCAATTTAATTGGGATAAAGGAAAAATGAACTCTGATTTGATTTCCTTTGGAGCTTTCTCTGCCCGTGCAGATACCGCCGTTTTGCAAATCGTTACTTTTGGATCGGATGACTTTGCTTTTGATACCCGCAACGTACAAACGGATTTTGATTTTGATAAAAAAATAGGTTGGGTAAAGGCCAATGATGAAAGCCATGTGACCACCATGCCTTATAACCAATACATCACTACTCTTGATGAATTTACTTGGGATATGGAGAAAGAATCCATCACCTTTCAAAACGAAGAAGGTTTGTCTGGAGATTTTACCTCCATCCATCCCGATAAAGATTCTTTATTTTTTCAAGGTACTTTTGCTTCTTACGATCTAAAAACCAATGACCTGAAAATAAAAGAAGTCCCTTTTATTAAAGCTTCGGATGCGCTGATTTATCCCGGCGATGGAATGATAGAAATCAATTCAGGAGGGGAAATGTCCATTCTTGAAAATGCAAAAATTATTGCGGATACGGTTAGTCGATACCACGTTGTCAATCGGGCAACAGTTGAAATCATTGGCCGTAAAGAATACCGAGCCTCTGGTTTTTATGAATACAATGTCGGAGAGCATCAACAAGAAATAGAATTCAAAAACATCATCGGTACCCGAGTAGGGAAAGGGAAGAAGAGTAATAAAAAATCGCTTACTAGAGCAAGTGGAGAAGTGGGAGCGGAAGCACATTTACATATTGATCATCATACGGAATTTAGGGGAGACATCAGTTGGAGTGCGGAAAATGTCAATTTGAAATTCGATGGTTTTGCCAAAATCAATTCTAGTGTTTTGCCAAAGGCGAGTTGGTTTTCAATTTCTTGCGAAGCCGACAAAAATGATTTAAGAATCGACTATGATTTACCCAAAAATGAAGCAGGGCAGGCTTTGCATACTGGAATCTTTTTGAGCAAAGAAAATGCTCGACTGTATGCACCAATTATGGGGCCGCTCTATTTTGCTAAAGATCGTTCTATCTTCTCCGCAAAAGGAGAGGAGCGAGGCCTGCTTAAATACGATATCAAAGCCGATGAATTTGTTTTTGGAGATTCTATGCGCGTCTTAGGTTTTAGTCGCTATGGCAATGTCTTGCGATTGAATAATAAAACTGGTGACTTAGTCGCCACGGGAGAAATCAACCTTGGTGCCGGTCTAAAATACATGAACCTGACTAGTGCTGGAATAATAAAAACAAAAGTCAACCAAAATGCAGATGGCCAGCACGGACCGGCTTCTACTGATTTAGCACTCCAAACGATGACCGGAGTCAATTGGCAAATTCCTGATAAGTTGATGAAAATACTCATCACTGATTTACAAGCGAGCACCTTCGATGCTCGCCCCATTGATTATGCCAAGGATAGTGATTTCTATGAGACGACCATGCCTTTATTTATTCCGGATTCAAAAGCGCTGGTTCAGGAAATTGCGGAGATGAAAAACTATGGAATGGATCTGCCTACGAAGTATAATGATTTTTCTATGCTCTTTAGTTTATTAGATTTGAAATGGGAAGAAGAAGCTCAATCGTTTTATACCACTAAAGAATTTCTTGGTTTGGCTAGTGTCAAAGGCATCAGTGTGAATCGGATGGTAAAGGGCTTTGTTCAGTTTCGAATGCCCGGAAATGAAGATGACCAATGCCACATCTATGTGGTCTCGCCAAGTGAAGATTGGTATTACTTCTCTTATAAACAAGGAATATTGAGTCTGACTTCTTCTAATCCCAAGTTTATGGAAGCCTTGGAAGGCATGAAAGAGAAGGAATTGGTGTCCAAGCAAAAAGATGGTGAGTTCTATGAAATCCAAGCGGTGTCGAATAATGTGGCTCAGGTATTTGTGAATAGAGCGAAAGCGGCTCAGGCTAAAAAATAAGCCTAAGACAAGATCCTATTAATACTCTCAACTGCCCCCGAAATACCACTAGCGAAATAAAAAACATATCGTTCTTGGACAAACTCCCTTGTCGGTTTGTCAGAGAACCAAACATATTATAAAAAATTATTAATTAGATTTTCCTTTTTTCCTGTATTTGACCTCGTGTCAGATACGGGATTTTTGTTTTTAAGCAAGAAATAGCAAGCAATAGTAGCTTCTAATGCCTGTACTTTAAGCCAGCAAATATTCCTTTCCCGAGGAAAATGAGTCCCCCATTTTGTGACAAGGATTAACGGAGATATGCAAGGATTAAATATTTGTCTAATAAGAAATTTATTTTTATAAATACGATAAAGTTATAATGTATTAGCTATTGTTAACCAAATAGGTATTGCTCCAGTTTTCTTCACGTCTAATAAATTCCTGCATCTACATCTCTTCTTTTGATCTTCCCAAAATACCCTGAATTTGGTATGATTTTGGTCACGTTTTTCATGATTAATTGCAAGTGAGAAAACCAAAGAACAAGACCGAAGACCCCATTTTAATTTAATGTGCTGGTTTTCAGGTCTTTACGTGGTTTGTACCTGTTTAATCTGATTTGCCCAAAGCAATTATACTTCCAATTAATTGAAGATTTACTTCTGTTAGTGGTGCCTCCCTCAGCAAAATCTAGCATTTTTTTGAAGTGGTTTACCTGAAACATAACAAAATTTATGAAAAAGCACATTTACTCTTTTCTCGTCTTGTTGAGCTTTTGTACTTCTCTTTTTTCTCAAGACAATCTCTCCGTATCTCTCGACACCGTTCCAGATTTTTTAAATGTCTGTGGCGATCCTGATAATGAGGTCGTGACGATTTCGGTCAATGGCATCTCACCAGATACCAGAACCAATATTTTAGCAACCGCCCTCTTATTTAAAGGACTTGAATTTGATAGCTTCGATGCTGTTAATTCTTCTCCCGGAGTAAGTTTGGTAAATGCTGGAGATCCTTCTCAACCTATTTTTGGCTTACCAGATCTCAATCCTTCTGGAACCAATAATGTTAAGATTGCTTTCTTTGTAAAATCCAATTGTGAATACATTGATACCCTAAGGGGAGGATCTGGAATTTTTGATGTGCTCGATACTTGGGAGTTTACCTATGACATGGGAGGGAGTATTGGTCTTACAGAATCAGATGAGACTATTGAATATCGAGATGCTTTGGCCTTTCCAATTTTTGTTCCTCAGATGAATAATTCTTTTGGCCCTGCCAAATTAGGCGATTGCTTTTCTCGAACTTTAGATATTACCAATACCGGTGTAGCAGGGTTTGTAGATACCTTATTTTATGAAAATATTCAGGGTGCCGGAGTCTATGTATCAGGAGTAACGATCAATGGAATCGCAGCGACCATCACTAAAGTGGCCAATGGAAGTGGAGATACTTTGATTACTGCGGGTATTGGTGCGGCTCATTTTTTAGCCAATGCCAATACGAACGGGGATGTATTTTTCGATCCCAATGAGGTCTTATCCATCACCGAACAAGTTTGCTTGATGGATTGTGATGGAGATCGTACGAGTTTGCACAATATTTCTTGGGGCTGTTATGGCCGTTTTTGTGAGACGGTAAGTGAAAATGATTTTGTGGAAGTTGGATTAGGAGCAGCAGATATCTTAGTACTTCAACAAGATTTTTTAACCGATCAGAATGCGGGCTATTGCCAGACGGGAATAACAACGCTGACCTTTAGCAATATTGGTATCGAAACTGATCCTGGCTTCGCCACCATGTTGGATCTAGAAGCAGGAATCAATTTCCTATACGACCAAAATACAGGCATGGGACAATTGTCTGATGGTGCTTTTGAAATTACGGCCGTAGAAATTGCGGGCGTTACGATCACTACAATTGCCGACCTGATCAGCATCAATGACAATCCGCAATTTGCTGGACCTATCGATCCAGATGGCCCTGGCGGTCTTTCTGATTTTGATGGCGATGGCTTTTTCGATGATTTAGAAACAGGAGAATCTATTAAAGTTAGAGCCTTTTACGACTTTGATTGCAGTCTAGCACAAGGAACCGATTCAGAATGTGCCAACGATTTCAATACCAGTTTCAATGGGGTGATGGAATATAGAGACCTTTGTGGAAATGCCTTGGTTCGTAGAAATCTAGGCTATCAAGGCGTTTCTCATGTAAATGTAGAAGAAGAGATCATTGCCGATCCAGATGCGAATTTGCAGTCCGACACCTTTTACATCACTTACCGCCAAAATCGGCAGGTTAGTAATTTTGCAAAAAATTGTGGCAATGGCGAAGAATACCATGTCTCTGTGGTCATGCCTGCTGGGGTATCAATGGTGCCCGGAGTTACCGAACTTAGATTGTCTGGTGTGGATGTAGCCACCATGAA